>CAYGQP010000032.1:0-10608 GCA_964352115.1 uncultured Micavibrio sp.
GCTCCAGAGCCACCTGCGGATCATTTTTCAATTACAGGAGAAGAGAGCCGGGAGCGATTAAAAGAGCTTTTAAGTGGAAAAAATAATAAAAATACGACGCGTGTCGAATTGCGACAAAATCAGGTTGATTATACCACAGAATTGACCGCCGCCTTCGCCCCCCTTACGGATGAAGACCGTCCGCATGTTGTTTTGGCCGAAGCTGGCACAGGAATTGGTAAAACATTAGGATATTTAGCGCCCGCCAGCGTCTGGGCAGAGAAAAATCAGGGTAGCGTCTGGATTTCGACCTACACAAAGAATCTTCAGCGTCAAATTGATCAGGAACTGGACCGCTTATACCCTAATTCAGACCTAAAGGACATCCACACAGCCGTCCGTAAGGGCCGTGAAAACTATTTATGCCTCCTGAATTTGGAAGAAACCGCAGCCGGAGCAGCTCTGTCGCATAACAGGAGCCACGTTATTGCCACGGGCATTATGGCCCGCTGGGCGGCCTCCAGCCGCGATGGCGATCTCACAGGCGCAGATTTTCCGGGCTGGCTAACCGGGCTGTTGGGATATCAAAACACTACAGGATTAGCCGATAAACGCGGAGAGTGCATTTATTCGGCCTGCGATCATTACCACAAATGCTTTGTTGAACGCTCTGTTCGAAAGGCCAAGCGGGCGCGTATTGTTGTAGCAAATCATGCACTTGCGATGATTAACGCGGCGATTGCCAGCCCGGGAGAGGCTTTGCCGAACCGCTATATCTTTGATGAGGGGCACCATCTATTTGATGCAGCTGACAGCGCCTTTGCCGCCCATTTGACGGCGCGTGAAAGCCGTGATTTTCGTCGATGGTTATTGGGCGCAGAAGGCGGAAAACGCTCCCGTGCAAAAGGATTAGAGCGCCGCGCAGGGGATTTGACGGAGGGTCACAGCGAGGCCGATACGCTGCTGCAGTCTATTTTGGTTGAGGCGCATTGCCTCGCGTCCGAAGGCTGGAGCCGCCGCTTAAAGGACGGCAATCCGCATGGCCCAACAGAAAAATTCACCGCAGCCGTTTACAAACAAGTTCACGCCCGGGCCAATGGCCGTGACGGTCCCTACTCCCTTGAAACACCTGTTTACCCTGTATTGCCCGAAGTTTCGAGCGAAGCGGAAACCTTAAAAGAGGCCCTTAAAAAGCTGCAAAAACCTATGCAGGCGCTGGCCAATTGCTTTCGCAAACGTCTGGCTGATGATGATGGGGAAATGGATAGCGATACCCGCAAACGCATGGAGGCTGTGGCCTCTGGACTTGATCGACGTGCCGCCATGACTTTGCAAGCCTGGATCAATATGCTCGATCAATTGGCAACGGGCTCAGGGCATGATGATTTTATAGATTGGATGGAAATTGAACGCATTGACGGCCGTGCCTATGATGTGGGGCTATACAGACATTACGTAGACCCGATGAAACCGTTTGCAAGCGTAATCCGGCCGCATATTCACGGTATGGTTATTACGTCTGCGACTCTTCGTGACAGCGCCTCAATAGATGATCCCGGACAGGGTTGGGGCACGGCGTTATTGCGCACGGGCGCGACCTATTTAACGCCCAAGCCGATCATGCACCATTTTGCCTCGCCGTTTAATTATCCAGAAAAGACAAGGGTTTACATTATAAATGATGTCCGAAAAGACGATTTGGGCCAGGTTGCGGGTGCGTACCGTGCATTGTTTGAAGCATCTGGCGGCGGGGCGCTGGGGCTGTTTACTGCTATTCAACGCCTTCGTGCCGTTCATGAACGTATTGCCGCGCCTCTAGAGGACAAGCATATCAAGCTTTATGCGCAGCACGTCGATGACATCGATGCCGGCACACTGGTTGATATTTTCCGTGATGACATACATGCCTGCCTTCTGGGTACAGACGCTATTCGCGACGGCGTAGACGTTCCGGGACATTCCTTGCGCCTGTTGGTGTTTGACCGTGTGCCGTGGCCGCGCCCGACCATTTTGCACAAGGCCCGCCGTGATGCCTTTGGGAAGCGTGATTACGACGAAATGACCACCCGCCTGAAACTGAAACAGGCCTTTGGTCGGCTCATTCGCCGCGCAGAAGATCAAGGGGTATTTGTCATGCTGGACCCGATGTTCCCCTCACGGCTTCATGATGCGTTTCCGCCCGGTGTTGAGGTGGTTAAATGCGGTTTATCAGAGGCCGTTCACGGTATTCGTGGGTTCTTAAGGCCTCTTGATGACGCATAAAAAAAATTGCAAAACCGGCCTCGGGGCCTTATAACTTTTCCATATACTGAAATAAAAAACGAGACCAGAAGCGAGACGTGCGTGATGAAACCTTTTGCCATTGAATTACAATACCTTACACCTATTGACGCCTTTGCCCGCGTGCATATGCTGCCCTATAGCCTGTTTCTGGATAGCTCGGATAACGGACATGCAGATTCGCGGTATTCCTACGTTGTATCACACCCCTGTGAGATGATTGAGGCCTATGGGCGCATGGTCCGCATTACCAACCGTGAACGCCAGACTTCGCTTGAAAAGGACCCATTTATCGCACTTCAGGAACGTATGGATACGTGGACACTTGATCTTGAACGCGATATGGATTTGCCACCATTTCAGGGCGGCGCCGCTGGGTTTTTCGGCTATGATCTGGCGCGGACGATGGAAATCCTGCCGGATCAGACGCGTTATGATGAGAATGTGCCCGATATGGCGTTTGGGATTTACGATCAGGTTCTGGCCTTTGATCATGATTTGAATAAATGCTGGCTGATTACACAGGCCACAGACGAAGCCCAAGCCAAACGCAAGAGGCGTCCGCTTTTGGCGCTTTATACAGGGCCAGTTCCACACCGGAAAGCCAATACAGATTCTCTGCGCTGGGAAGCAGACAAGACTGTTCAACACTACACATCGGACATTCAAAAAGTCATTGATTACATCAATAAGGGTGATTTGTTTCAGGCCAATATATCTCAGCATTTTGAGGCTCAAGTGCCTATGGGCTTTGATGCATTTGAGCATTACAGAACATTGAGAACCGTCAATCCTGCGCCTTATGCAGCGTTTATGAATGTCGGGCCGCTTAAAATTTCCTCTGCCTCCCCTGAGCGCTTCCTCAGCGTGTCTGATGGTCATGTAGAAACAAAACCTATTAAAGGCACTGTTCCCCATGTTGAGGACAAGACACAGGATGAAAAAAATAAAGCCCAGCTGATGGATAGTGCCAAAGATAGGGCCGAGAACATCATGATTGTAGACCTTCTTCGAAATGATTTATCAAAGGTTTGCCTGCCTGTCAGCGTTGAGGTCACGCAGCTTTGTGCGCTGGAGACTTTTTCAAGCGTCCATCACCTCGTTTCAACCATTGTTGGGGAGCTGAAGGAGAGCTACACACCGCTTGATGCCATAAAGGCGTGTTTCCCAGGCGGGTCAATTACCGGCGCGCCCAAAGTTCGCGCGATGGAGGTGATAGAGGAGCTGGAGACAACGCGCCGCGGCCCTTATTGCGGATCTATTGCATATATTGGCTTTAATGGTCAGATGAATTCAAATATTCTTATTCGGACATTGGTCTATGAAAATCAAACCATTAGATTGCATGTCGGCGGCGGCATCACTACAAAATCTGACCCAAAAAGCGAACATCAAGAGACGCTCGACAAGGCAGAGGCGCTGTTCCGGAGCTTTGATTCGACTGATTTTTGGCGAAAGCAGCGTGCTTGATCGTTGATTTGCGGGAATTAGTGCCATGATCTTTCTCATTGATCATTACGATTCCTTTGTGCACAACCTTGCCCGATATTTTGAATTGCTTGGCTGTGAAACAACCGTGCAACGTTATCGAGATGACATTATTTGCGACATTGATGCAAATAGAGTTAGCGGAATTGTCCTTTCCCCCGGACCAAAAGCACCACAAGATGTCCCGCACTCTATAGAGGTAGTTCGTCAGTTCAGCGGCCGTATTCCCATCCTAGGGGTGTGCCTGGGACACCAATGCATTGCCGAGGCCTATGGCGGAAAAACAGCACAATCGGCAACCCCTGTCCATGGCGAGAGCTCCGACATTACACATAGCAGCCAGGGGCTCTTTGAGGGCCTGCCACCATCCTTTCGTGTTGGGCGCTATCACTCGCTTGTATGCTCATTGACCGGCGCATCAGACCTCACCGTTACCGCACAAAATGCTGCACAAATCATCATGGGAATGCAGCATAAAACACTGCCGGTTTATGGAGTTCAATTTCATCCGGAATCCATCCTGACTGAACACGGTCTGGATTTGCTGCGCAACTTTGTGAATATTACAACGGACTATAAGCCTTCAGAAACGTCGCTGATGGAGCGTAAATTATGAGCATCATATGGCATAATGGTGATTTTAAAGATGATGGCCCTGTGTTTTCTTCGAATGATCGCATGCGCCTGGGTGAAGGTGTATTTGACACGATGCTGGCTTTGGATGGTGTGCCGGTTATGGCCGAAGAGCATCACGACAGATTACAACGTCATGCACAGATTATGGGCCTAAATGCTGCATATAAAATCAATGGCTTAAAAGATTTTCTCGTGGAAACATTGAGACGCAATCATCTGGATAAAGGACAAGCCGTTCTGACCACAATCGTCACCGGAGGGCCTGCCGATAGAGGCCTTAAAACAACAGAATCACAAGATATTCAAATCATAATTCGCGCAGCAAAAGCGCCGAAATCAAGAGATCACTTACGTTTAATCATCTCTAAAAAAACCCGCCGCAATGAAGGATCACCGCTATCGCGCATTAAATCCATTAATTATGGCGATCATATTATTGCAGCAAATGAAGCAGCCCAGCATGGCAGCGACGATGCGATTATGTTGAACAATCAGGATCAGGTCACATGTGCAACGATCGGCAATATTTTTATATGCCAAGACGGTATGCTTATCACTCCGCGCCTTGATGACGGGGTTGTGGATGGCATTTTTCGCGCGAAAATATTGCAACATTTTGACGTCACAGAGCGCAGCATCACGCAACATGACCTCTTGAATTCAAACGGAATTTATGTCACCAATACTGTGCGGGGGGCTATTCCTGTTTCATCCGTCGATGGTAATGATGTCCCGCATCCAACATTTATTATTCCAAGAGATTTTCATTTATGAGTTCCGCTGAGAGCGCGCACACAAAAACATTTACCGTTTATCTGGGGTCTTCCGGCTATGCTGCACCTGTTTTTAAGGACGCAGCAAAGCATTTGGGCTCGCTCATTGGTGATCTTGGCCACAACCTTGTCTATGGGGGTATGGATGCCGGCCTGATGGGTATTTTGGCACAGAATGCCCTAACTGCAGGGGCGCATGTCACGGGGATCATACCCCAAAATCTGCAAGACAGTGAGCGCATTTTAGGGGGGCTCTCTGAAACCATTCTTGTGCGGGACCTGTGGGAACGTAAGAAAAAGATGTTCCAGCGCGCCGATGCGATTATCAGCTTGCCCGGAGGCTACGGGACGCTGGACGAGAGCCTTGAGGTATTATACTGGGGCAATCTTAAGCTGCACAATAAACCCCTCGTGCTCGTCAATATTGAGGGATTTTGGGATTCATTAATTTTGTACTTCAAAACACTACCGGATTTTGATGAGCGATTTCTTATTATTTGCGACAATGTCGATGATATTTTCTCCGCCATAGAGCACTATGAGTCGATTCCCTCGCCCAAGAGACAGCCGGAGCGCCTCCCTCATTTTGAGGATGAAATCGTGCGTCATACTAAAGATCCAATTGTGATTGATGAAGCCAGTATTGAAAATACTTATTACGCCGTCTGCGCGCTCGGACTTAAACAACTGGCCAAGCATAGCCGTGCGATCGGCTTCCTTAACGACCACGGGCAATTTGATTTGCTCATGCGTTGGTTTGAAAAAGCGCAGCAAGAAAGATTTGTAACAGAGAAGTGCCTGGATTTGTTTCAGATTGCTCAGGATGAGCTTTCCCTGCGCGAGAGTCTAAAACACCAAGACGCTGTTAACATCGATCTCCATGCCGAAAAATGGGGCGAAAATTAGCTTTATAACTATGTCTAAGGTTCAGTGGATGGCGTTTCAGCCGACGAATCCCATTTTTCCTCAGCCTTTTCTGGGCAAATCCCTAAAACCTCGCCTAATCGGCTCTTATCGACTGGTCCGCAGAAATTTCGGTCAATACGTTCTCTTGTTTTTTCTGCACACAAACCAACGAGCTCAGAAAAACGCTTTATCCTTGACTTTCCTGAAGGGTTTTCAGAAATCATATGCACTTACTCTCTTGTGTGATGCGCACAAGTTAAAATATAAGTCTATAAATTGCAAGATTTATGAAACAAACGCTCTCTCAGCGCCAATAAACCATTACGGTTTAGGCTTTTAGCGCGTCGATTTTAGCCTGAACAAGGATAATGGCATTTGCGACGCGTTTTTTGTCCGCTTCCTCATCAGCCAGCCTTAAATCTTCACCCAGTATTTTGAGCTGAGCGGTTAAGTCATTAAGGTCCAGATTATTAACGTTAACGGCCTCCTCTGCCAAAACGGTGCAATTTTCTGCGCTAACATCCGCAAAACCGCCCGCGATGAAGATTTTTTGATGATCACCGCCCATGGTTTCCTTATACAGGCGCACAACGCCAGGCTTCAGGGCTACCACCAATGAGGTGTGATCTACGCTCACGCCGACCTCGCCCTCGGTTCCCGGCAAAACAGCATGTGCCATGGGCTCAGAAATCAGCTTTTCTTCCGGGGAAACGAGTTCAAATTGGATCGGCTTCGTGCTCATTGGTTTTGTATCCTATAAATGCCTAGCGTGGCTTAGTTATGCGGCTTAATTATGCAGCCTCTTGCGCCATTTTCTTGGCCTTATCAACCGCCTGGTCGATCGTACCAATCATGTAGAACGCGCTTTCCGGCAGGTGATCGTAATCACCATCAACGATGCCTTTAAAGCCCTTAATTGTATCCTCAAGCTCAACAAATACACCGGGTGTGCCTGTAAAGACCTCGGCCACGTGGAAAGGTTGAGATAAGAAGCGCTGTATCTTACGGGCACGGGCCACAACCAGTTTATCTTCCTCGGAAAGTTCATCCATACCCAAAATGGCAATGATATCCTGCAGGTTTTTGTATTGCTGCAAGGTCTGCTGGACACGGTTGGCAACGTCGTAATGCTCGTCACCGATCACGCGCGGGTCAAGAATACGTGATGTAGAGTCAAGTGGGTCAACAGCCGGGTAAATGCCCTGTTCCGCAATTGTACGAGAGAGAACAGTTGTTGCATCCAAGTGGGAGAATGTTGTAGCCGGCGCAGGGTCTGTCAAGTCATCCGCAGGCACGTAAACGGCCTGAACCGATGTAATCGAGCCCTTGTTGGTCGATGTAATGCGTTCCTGCATCGCGCCCATATCTGTTGAAAGCGTTGGCTGGTAACCCACAGCAGATGGGATACGTCCCAATAGCGCCGATACCTCGGAGCCAGCTTGTGTAAAGCGGAAGATGTTATCAAGGAAGAACAGAACGTCCTGACCTTCTTCGTCACGGAAATACTCCGCCATAGTCAAAGCAGACAGGGCAACACGCGCACGGGCGCCCGGTGGCTCGTTCATCTGTCCGTACACAAGAGCGGCCTTTGAATTTTTGTAATCATGTTCCTTAATAACGCCGGATTCCATCATTTCGTGATACAGGTCATTTCCTTCACGTGTGCGCTCCCCAACGCCGCCGAAAACAGACACACCACCGTGGCCCTTGGCAATGTTGTTGATCAATTCCATGATCGTCACCGTCTTACCAACGCCGGCACCACCGAACAGACCAATCTTACCGCCCTTGGCATATGGGCAAAGAAGGTCAACAACCTTAATTCCGGTCACGAGCTGTTCTGTTTCCGTTGCCTGATCAGCAAAGGATGGCGCTTCGCGGTGAATGCCCCATTTGGCTTTGGTTTTAATCTCAGGGCCTTCGTCGATGACGTTACCCAATACATCCATGATACGGCCAAGAACTTCGGGGCCAACAGGCACCTGAATATTATCACCTGTATCAATAACTTCAGAGCCGCGAGTCAAACCATCGGTCATGTCCATGGCGATTGTGCGAACAACGCCCTCACCGAGGTGCTGTGCAACCTCAAGAACAAGTGTGTTGCCGTCATTATCGGTCTCCAGGGAGTTCAAGATCGCAGGAACCTCGCCCTCTTCAAACTGCACGTCAACAACCGCGCCGAGTACCTGTAGAATTTTTCCTTTTGCTGCTCCATTTTGTTTTGGCATGTTTTTCGTCCTCTTTTTTTAAAACGTGTATGTTAAAGCGCTTCTGCGCCTGAAATAATTTCAATCAATTCTTTGGTAATGTAGGCTTGACGAGCACGGTTATAAGCGAGCGTCAGGTCATTGATCATATCACCCGCATTCCGCGTTGCATTGTCCATTGCCGTCATCCGCGCGGCCTGTTCACCGGCTGCACTGTCTAGTAAGCTGCGGAACATTTGTACAGCGATGTTTTTAGGCAAGAGCCTGCTGAGAATCTCATCTTCATCCGGTTCGAAATCATATGGTGAGGTTTCCTGATTGCCCGCAGATTCATCCGCGCTTTTATCACCTGCTTCCGGCAATTTGAACGGAATAAGCTGCTGCGTCATCGGTTTTTGCACCAAAACGGATTGGAACTGGTTGTAGACCAGTGAGCACACATCAAATTCACCAGCCTCGAATTTTTCAAGCATGAATTGCGTGACCTTGTTTGAATCCACATATTCAACTTTTGATTTGCCGGTGATGCCGGTGAAGCTCTTCCAGATGCTGCCTCGGAAATCACGGTTAAGCGCTTCCTTAGCCTTGCGCCCAACGCAAATCATGAAGACATCCTTGCCCGCAGCGCGAAGTTCACGTGCCTTGCGGCGTGCTTCCTTGACCAAATTCGCGTTAAACCCGCCACAAAGACCACGATCAGCAGACACAACCACCAGAAGATGTCTTTGATCAGAGCCTGTGCCCGCCAGTAATTTTGAGCTTGTTGGTGTGATGATGACGTTGCGCGCAACACGGGCCAACATGCCCGCCATCGCATGGGCGTAAGGCTGAGCGGCTTCCGCCTGAAGCTGAGCCTTGCGCAGTTTTGAGGCTGCCACCATCTTCATGGCTGACGTGATTTTTTTGGTCGATTTAACCGATTTGATACGGTCTCTGTAATCTCGCAAGCTTGGCATGTTTTATCCTTAAGCAGCTTCTTTGCGGTGCGTGGACACGAAGTTTTCTGTGAAGTCCTTCAAGAAGGCGTTCATTTTCTGTTCCAAAGCTTCATCAAGCTTTTTCTCTTCGTGAATGGTTTCAATGATGTCCTTACCATTTGATCGCGCATGCTCTAACAGGCGTCGCTCATATTCCTCAACATTATCCGTTGCCACTTCATCAAGGTAGCCCTTAGTACCGGCGAAGATCACCAGAACCTGCTCCTCCACTGTCATTGGAGAATATTGAGGTTGCTTCAGAAGCAATGTCAAACGCGCACCGCGCGCCAGAAGCTTTTGTGTCGCCGGATCAAGATCAGAGGCAAACTGAGCGAAGGCTTCCATTTCGCGGAACTGCGCAAGCTCAAGCTTAATTGTCCCCGCGACCTGTTTCATCGCCTTAATTTGCGCGGCTGATCCAACACGGGACACGGAGGCCCCGACATCAATCGCCGGGCGAATACCCTTAAAGAACAAGCTTGTTTCCAGGAAGATCTGGCCATCCGTAATCGAAATCACGTTTGTCGGAATATAGGCCGAAATATCACCTGCTTGTGTTTCAATGATGGGCAAGGCCGTGAGCGAACCACCGCCATGGGTTTCTTCGTTCATCTTCGCCGCACGCTCAAGCAAGCGGGAATGAATGTAGAATACGTCACCCGGATAGGCTTCACGCCCTGGTGGACGACGGAGCAAAAGTGACATTTGACGATAGGCTACAGCCTGTTTCGACAAATCATCATAAATCACAAGACCATGAAGGCCGTTGTCACGGAAATATTCGCCCATTGTGCAACCTGTGTAGGCCGCCAAAAACTGCATAGGCGCCGGGTCAGAAGCGGTAGCCGCAACGATAATGGAGTATTCCATCGCGCCCTGCTCTTCCAGTTCCTTCACCAGCTGTGCAACGGTTGAGCGCTTCTGGCCAATCGAGACGTAAATACAATAGAGGTGCTTCGCGTCATCAGAGGCACGGTTCACGAATTTCTGATTGATCATAGCATCAACCGCAACGGCTGTTTTACCTGTTTGACGGTCGCCAATGATCAATTCACGCTGGCCACGTCCAATCGGCACAAGGGCGTCAATCGCCTTCAGGCCTGTTTGCATAGGCTCATATACAGATTGACGCGGGATAATGCCGGGGGCTTTAACTTCTACGCGTCGCATTTCTTTGGCCTTCAGAGGGCCCTTACCATCGATCGGGTTCCCCAAACCGTCAACAACACGTCCCAGAAGCTCCTTGCCAACGGGAACTTCAACAATTTTACCTGTACGGCGAACGATGTCACCTTCCTTGATGCCACTATCAGCGCCAAAAATAAACACCCCGACATTATCTGTTTCAAGGTTTAGAGC
>CAYGQP010000033.1:0-10565 GCA_964352115.1 uncultured Micavibrio sp.
CCATCGGACATCATCACACTCGCACAATTCTTTGCCGATAAATATGCCGATGCAAATGGCGTAGCGAAAAAGAAACTCTCAAACGACGCGGTCAATCTCGTAAAAAGCTATCCTTGGCGCGGCAATATCCGTGAGCTGGAAAACACAATGCACCGTGCGATTCTCATCTCCATGGAGGATGAACTCGAAGCCGAAGCCATTCAGGTACAGGGCGGATCGTTTTCCGCAGGCATGCCTGCCGCTCCAGCAACCAATGCCCCCGATCCCGCTGGCGTATCCTCTGCTGGGTCAACGGAAACGTCTCAGACCAGCAGCGGCAACGTCACAAATCCTGGCGCTGTTGAAACGCTCATTGGTCGCTCCATCGCCAACGTTGAAAGAGACCTTATTATCAATACCTTAGAGCACTGTCTTGGCAATCGCACCCACGCGGCAAACATCCTCGGCATTTCGATACGCACCCTGCGCAATAAGCTTAATCAATATAAAGACGACGGCGTTGACATCCCGAAGGCAAGCAGCGGGCAGAGTTAAAATCAAAAGCCGCCTCTCATATAAAAACGCTGCACAAGCTGTTTGCACAATAGCGCCGCCCAAAGTACAATAGAAAATAGAAAATTCTATCTGTCCTTAACACGCACGCGCAATTTCACATGTCTGATTCCGGTTCAAATTTGCCCAGCACGCAAAAAGCTTCAGGCCCTCCCAGGGTCGGCGGTGGCATGACCTTTGGGCAGGCCCGCGCCAATGTCGCGCCATTTTTCCGCCCCGATGTCATGTTCGCATTATTCATTGTCGGGATTTTGCTGTTCCTTTTGATCCCAATGCCGACATGGGCGCTGGATATGGGGCTATCCTTATCGATTACGATTTCGGTGATGGTTTTAATGACCGTCATGTTCATCAATACACCGCTCGATTTTTCAACCTTCCCGACCATTTTGCTGGTCGCAACATCGCTGCGGCTGGGGCTAAACGTCGCCTCAACGCGGCTGATTCTGGAACAGGGTCATACCGGGCAGGACGCCGCCGGTGAAGTCATTGAGGCCGCGGCTAGCCTTATGATTCAGGGCAGCTACATCGTTGGGGCTATTGTCTTCGCGATCCTTGTCATCGTGAATTTCATGGTCATCACAAAGGGTTCAGGCCGTATCGCCGAGGTTGCCGCGCGCTTTACCCTCGATGCCATGCCGGGCAAACAAATGGCCATTGATGCCGACATGTCAGCCGGGCTCATTACCGAGGACGAAGCCCGCGATCGCCGTAAAAAGCTAGAATCCGAAAGCACGTTCTACGGCGCCATGGACGGCGCATCAAAATTCGTGCGCGGTGATGCGATTGCCGGATTGCTCATCACGTTCATCAACATTATTGGCGGGATTATAATCGGCACGGTCGATAAGGGCATGACGCTCGGCGATGCCACGGCAACCTACACCATCCTTACCATCGGTGATGGCCTTGTCAGCCAGATTCCTGCCCTCATCGTTTCAATGGCGGCCGGTCTTTTGGTCGCCAAGGCCGGAGTTGAAGGCTCCGCCGATCAGGTTCTATTTGACCAATTCCTGAAATACCCGAAGGCTCTTGGCGTGACAACGGGCTTGCTGGTGGCGCTAGGCCTTATCCCCGTTTTCCCCATCGGCCCGTTCTTTACATTGGCCGCGTTAACAGGCGGATTAACATTTATTGCCCTGAGCCGTGAAAAAATCGCCAATCAACTGATCGCTGATGCCGCCCCTGGCGGCAAGCCTGGCGCAGCCCCCGGAATGCCCGGCGCCCCTGCTCCGGTGGCTGAAGAGCCTATCTCATCAGCTCTAGCCATGGATACGATACGCCTCGAACTCGGATATGGACTCTTACCGCTTGTACAGGGCGAAGGCGGGAATAAGCTCACCGACCAAATCAAAGGCCTGCGCCGTCAATTGGCCGAGGATATGGGCTATGTTTTGCCCGCCGTTCGTATTCAAGACAATCTTCAACTTCCGGCCAATAACTACATTGTAAGAATTAAAGAAATTGATGCTGGGCAGGGGGATGTGCGACCCGGCATGCTCATGTGTATCGACCCGTCGGGCGACCCCATCACTTTGCCGGGTGAAAGCACCACCGAACCAACCTTTGGCCTGCCCGCCATGTGGATCGATGAGCAATACCGCGAAGAAGCCCATTTCAAGGGCTTTACAGTCGTGGACGCCCCCACCGTCATCACAACGCACATCACGGAGATCATCAAGGACAACATGCCGGATCTCATGAACTATGCCGAAACCCAGAAACTGCTGGATGAGCTTCCACCCGAATATCAAAAGCTCGTCAGCGACGTGATCCCCGGCCAAGTCTCGCTTGGCGGCCTTCAGCGCGTCTTGCAAAACCTGCTGGCAGAACGCGTATCGGTGCGCGACCTTGCCTCAATCCTTGAAGGCCTGTCCGAGGCCGCGGCCTACACGAAAAATGTGGCCCACATCACCGAACACGTGCGCTCCCGTCTATCGCGCCAATTATGTGACTCCAATACAAATGCGGATGGTGTTGTCCCGCTTGTCACGCTCTCACATGAATGGGAACAAAGCTTTAACGAAGCCCTCGTTGGAGATGGCGAGGACAAGCAACTCGCGATGCCTCCGAGCAAACTTCAGGAGTTCATCAGCGCTGTTCGCCAAAGCTATGACGACTTCTCCGCAAGAGGTGAAATTCCGGTCCTCCTGACCTCCCCTGCTATCCGCCCCTATGTGCGCAGCGTGATAGAACGTTTCCGCCCACAAACTATTGTGATGAGCCAGAACGAAATCCACCCCAAGGCGCGGATTAAAACGCTGGGACAGGTGTAAACACTTAATCCATCCACAATTAGCGATTCACATATGGTTTATTTCCCGCTATGCTCTAGTATAAATGCGTAAGTCCAATTATACTTGAATGAGTTGAAATCTAAGCCATGCGGCTAAAATCTTTTAATGCCAGAACAATGACAGAAGCGATGCAAATGGTTCGCGACACACTCGGTGAGGATGCTGTGATCGTTGCTACCCGTGAAGAAAACGGTGGCAAGACCGTGCGCGTAACGGCGGCGGTTGAGCCGCATTTTGAGGTCAGTCGAAACGGTGACCCTGCCCCCATTGATGATTGGCTGCAATACGACGACGAGGACGAAGAATCAGCCGTCGCCGAAGAACTGACCGAAACCATGCTGAAACATGCCGTCCCGGAAGATGTGATGGACCACATTATTTCCTGCGCCACCGTGATTGGCCTCGAACAACCCGGCGTTGCCCTTGTGGCCGCATTGGAGCATTTATTCAATTTCAAACCCCTGCCTGAAGGCCACGCCGACAAGGCCCTGATGATGGTCGGCCCGCCAGGATCAGGAAAAACACTGGCCACGGCAAAAATCGCAGCGCGCGGCGTTATGAACGGCTTGCGCATTGGTGTCATATCATGCGACACCGTCCGCGCAGGCGGGATCGAACAGCTTCAGGCTTTCACGAAACTGCTTGACGTAAGCCTGCAAAAAGCCGACACACCGCGTGATTTACGCTATGCCATTGCTGATCTTGGTGATTGTGATCAGATTATCATCGACACACCAGGCCTGAACCCTTTCGACAAAAACAGCGTTAAGGACACCGCAAAGCTGATCGGCGCTGCGGATATTAAACCTTTCATGGTCCTCCCCGGCGGCACGGATGCCGAGGAAGCCGGAGAAATGGCGCGCGTCATGTCAACAATCGGCACCTATACTCTCATCGCCAGCCGTGTGGATATGTCTCGCCGTCTGGGCAGTATACTCGCTGCCGCTCATAAAGGTGGCATGGCTTTTGCTGATGCCTCCAACACCCCAAAGGTTGCCGATGGCCTAATGAAGATCACACCGCAATCATTGGCGAAACTACTCATGCCCGGCGCTTACCGGACACAAACAAAAACAACAACAACAAAACCATCGCAAAGCCCCCCTACGCGAACCAGAACTAAAGCAGGAACGTAAACACCATGAACGACGCGCCCACACGATCAAAACCCAAAACTGCCCCACCGTCATACAGGCGCGGCAAAAACATTATCGCCGTGGCCAGTGGCAAGGGCGGCGTCGGCAAGACATGGTTCTCTGTCACGCTCGCCCACACCTATACAAAAATGGGCAAACGCGTTTTGCTCTTTGATGGTGATCTGGGACTTGCGAATGTTGATGTGCAACTTGGTCTCATGCCCAAGCGAGACTTGAACGACGTCATTCGCGGACGTTTGTCCCTCGATAAGGTCATCCAGACCTATGAAGACGGCGGGTTCGATATCATCGCTGGACGATCCGGTCAGGCCTCTCTATCCGCACTTCCTTCTCAGCGTCTGGCGCTTCTTCGCGATCAGCTCTTGGATGTTGCGGATACGTATGACGTTGTCATTTGTGATCTGGGTGCGGGCGTGGACCGCACGGTTCGCATGCTTGCCGCCGCAGCGACGCGCACAGTTCTTGTCACCACAGATGAGCCAACCTCACTCACCGATGCCTATGCGTTCATCAAGCTTGGCAATGCGGCAGGCATGTCAAAAAATGTCAGTATCGTTGTGAACATGTCCCCCAGCGAATCAGAAGGGCAGAAAACATACAAAACGCTGCTTAAGGCCTGCGAAAACTTCCTTCGCCTGGCCCCGCCATTGGCTGGCCTTATTAGACAAGATCCGAAGGTCAAGGAAACCATCCGCAACCAGACTCCGCTTTTGATCCGCTCCCCGAACAGCCCGGCAGCAGAAGACGTTGAATTTATTGCCAAATCTGTATGGGCCTCGGTTAAGGATGCACAAAAAGCCATGGCCAGCGCATAGGACCAGCTCGCATAGCGTCTGGCGCAGTTTTTGCAATGCGAAGAACACCAAAACCAATATCGTCGCTTTATTTTTCCTTTCAGCAGGCGCAAGCGACATGGAGTAGATTTTCGACTTGAGCAGCGAAGCAACGCACTGAAAATGAAAATAAAGTGACGATATAATGAGTGATTCAGGATTTCCGCAATTTCCGGCCGGCCCACGAGGACCGGAACAAGCCAGCCGTCAAACTCGCGGCCCTGAGCCCAACGCCCGCATCCAGAATTTACCCAATAATCTAAGAGAGATACGTCAACAAACGCGGCTATCAGGTGAAGTTGTTCAGCAAAACCGTGATGGCAGTATTCGTATACGCACAGAACGTGGCAATATCGACGTACAGATCAGAGCGCGCGAAACGCCTCCAGCGCGCGGGCAAACTGTCGAAATTCAAATTCCGCCGGGCCGTCCGCCTACCCAGCTGCGCGTGGACGTTACCCCCCCCCAAGCGACTCAACCAAGCGCAGGAAACCCGGCGCCGAACAAACCCCAGACATCAGCAACTCAAGCGCCTCCCCTGCCGCAAACAAGTGGTGCCTATGCATCGCGCGCGACAACAACACCGCTCGACCTTAATGTCCCACAAAGCTTGTCTTTGCAAAATGAAGCCGGGCAAAATATCTACACGCCGCCCGCACAGGGCCAGCAAACGCGCCCATTCCCGCTAAATGAAACGATCCGCATTGAACCCCTCACGCGTGAACAAGCGTTAACCTTCATCACATCTCCGCTCGAGACCTTTTTCACGAAAATCACTGATGCCCTGTCGCCATTAACGCTTGCGCCGCTTGACCCTTTAATCGTAAACACACTGCAGCCGTCACAAATCCTTTCTGTTTCTGATGCACCGACGCCAAAGGCTGCGCCGGCACCTCAGGCACAATTGAATGCTCCGATCTTTGAATTTCTGGAACGTCAAAACCCGCAAATAAATCAACCGGGCATTGCCAGAACCACAACAAACAACAGCGTGCCATTCACAAAAGAACCACCACTCATTGCCTTTCTCGCTCAAGCTTCGGAGGCCTTTATACAAACGCCATCATTGGCCCCGGCCATTGAATTAAATGCTTCAATTACGCCTGCAAACGCAGCGCCCACAACGTTGCAAGCCTTCAGCCTGACGATCCCAGTCGCCCAATCAGAAAACACCGCGCCCACCCTCGTCAGGCCCGAAGCGTTCTTTAATGCGCAAGTAACAAACATCGTCGCACCAGATCCTATTGCCCCTGTGATTGTCGATAATCCTGAAAACCCTATTCAACAAGCGCCGCAAAACCTGATCACCCAAAATCAACAAGCGCAACAAAGCGTCGCGACATTAATTGCCCAAACACCGCAGAGCCTTCCTATCTTTGCAACATTTCCGGCCTCATACACTGACGCTTTCTTCTTCATAGCCCACGCCCCGGCGGACACATTATCAATCGGCGCGCAGATCATCTTAAACCCTGATATCACAACCACAACAGCACCAAGCACCGTCACATCGCAAACTGTTCCGCTCGCCCCCTATTTTCTGACGCCCGATGTCTGGCCGACATTGAATGACATCCACCAAACGCTTCTGCAATCCGCGCCGCAAGTTGCTCAGGCCATGTCTAATATGACGCCATCCCCATCAAACCCCGCGCAAATGAGCAACGCCATGATGTTTTTCGTCGCGGCCATTCGCGCTGGTGATTTACCCGGATGGATGGGACAACGCGCGCTGGATGCCCTGCGTGATGCCGGAAAATCATCATCAATCTCTCGCCTCGGCATGGAGGGCGATGCCCTATCCCGCCTTGCGAGCGAACCCGTATCTCAAGACTGGCGAGCGCTTTCCATTCCTATGATCTGGGACAATGAAATTCAAAAGATTGCACTTTATTATAAGCATGAAGGCGAACATGAGGGCTCTAAACAACGCGGCGAACGCCCTACTCGCTTCATTTTTGATCTAAAACTGGATCAAATGGGCGCCGTGCAGCTGGATGGCTGGTATAAGGACAAACGTCTGGACCTTATTGTCCGAACAGAGCGCGCCTTCTCCAAGGCCGCACAGCTAAGCATGCGGGCGCTTTATGCAGATGGCTTGCGGGAAACACAAATCACGGGGGAACTGAAATTCCAAAACCAACCGGAAAGCTGGGTAAAGATCACACCCGATGAAAAAAATCTCGGGGTGTCCGTTTAAAAAAGCGCGGGATCAGGACCTAGGATTCTTTTTGCTTACGACGATAGGTTTCAAGCGCAATTTCATCCAGCTCAAGGGTCTCTTTCCTCTTCTGCGCCGCTTGCTCTTCCTCTTCGCGCCTCTCTTGCGTGATTTCAATTTTCTTGAGTTCCTCGAACGCACGGCGCATATCATCGCGCGCGACCTCAATTCTGGAATTCAATTTGCCAAGCGAGTCATCAATGTCTTCTACACGCTCATGAACAGCATCAGAATAAGGGCCAAAATAAGACAACATCTCCACGCCCATCTCTGAAATTTTTGATTTCTCTTCATCCAGCGTAGTCAGGAGAGTCGTTTTCTGCCCCTCTAGCTCCTCGGCTTGACGATATAGCTCCGCCAGAAACTTTTGCTTCTGCTCAACGACGTGTTTCCGCACACGGATAAGGGGATCGAGATCAGCCACCTTGCTTCATACCTTCCCCAAAACCAGCCTCATAAGGCATACCCAAAATCATTGCTAAACGCTGAAACCCCTCATCAATCAGGGTCTTATCGTCTTTATTCTGCCCAAGAAACTCCTCGATCTGCGGGTACAGCACCAGCGCCTCATCCACAGACGGGTCACTGCCGCGGCGATACGCCCCAAGGCGAATCAGCTCCGACATATCCTCATAGGTTGAAACGACCTGCTTCGCACGTTTAATGATTTCGTTTTGCTGATCCGTCAAAGCGCCCGGCATCGCACGCGAAATCGATTTCAACACATTAATCGCAGGATATCGCCCACGATCAGCAATCTCACGCTGCATAACAATATGGCCATCGACAATCCCGCGCACAGCATCGGATATCGGCTCGTTATGATCATCCCCCTCCACCAATACGGAGAACAGGCCGGTAATCGAGCCCTCCCCCTGTTGACCGGGACCCGCACGTTCCAATAACCGCGCAAGCTCCCCAAACGTCGTTGGCGGATACCCTTTTGATGTTGGCGGCTCGCCGGCACTCAATCCAATTTCACGCTGGGCCATCGCAAACCGCGTTACGGAATCAATCAGACACAGAACCTGTTTACCCTCTGCACGGAAATATTCCGCCACCGATAACGTCATATAGGCCGCCTGTCGCCTCATAAGTGCGGGCTCGTCCCCCGTAGCGACAACCACGACAGAGCGCGCCAAACCATCGTCACCCAAATCATCCTGAAGGAATTCCTGAACCTCCCGCCCTCGCTCACCAACCAGACCAATGACGGAGACATCGGCGCTCGTATACCGCGCCATCATCGACAGCAGGACCGATTTACCAACACCTGAGCCAGAGAAAATACCCATACGCTGGCCCTGACAGGTTGCAAGAAATGTATTTACAGCGCGAACGCCCAGATCTAGCTGTTTTCCCATGCGCTGCCGTGAATGCGGCGCAGGTGGTTTATTTTTGAGCGGCACAGGATGACCGCCTTGCTGAAGAGGCCCCAGACCATCAATCGGCTGTCCCAACCCGTTAATCACACGCCCCAGCCATTTATCATCCGGCATAATGACCGGCTCATGACTTTGAATAATCGCCTTACAACCAAGCCCAACGCCTTCCAGCGTTCCAAAAGGCAGCAACAGCGCATGGCCGTCTTTAAATCCTACAACCTCACAGGGGATATCCTTGCCACCCGGCGGGGTCAAATGAACATGCGATCCAATCGATAATGTCTCTCCAAACCCGGCGATCTCGACCAGAAGACCAAGAATTTTGGTCACGCGGCCAAAAACATCCTGATCCGTCATAGGTAAAACTCCAGCTTCAATTCTTTCGGATAATCGGTCCATATTTCTAGTTTAACAAAATTCCCGCATAAAAAAGCATTATTTTCGTATTGCTCATTTTATCGTTCTGACCATATGTAAACTTGACGAAATTACTATACATAATATAGAAGTTCTGCATGAATAATAAAGGACACACATCAGAGAGCTTCAGGCAAAATGCGGGCCGTCGAACTAAGACGATTCAAATGCCGCCAGAGGTCTATGAAGAATATGAACAGGCTCTGAGATTTACACGCGAGAAACAATATAATAGTTCCATTGCTATAATTAACGACTTACTTAGCAGGGGATACAAAGGTGCCAGGATTTATACTGCTGGCGCAGCCGCCTGCACACTCTCAGGACAGTACGATAAGGCTCTTGAATATTGGGAACAAGCCATTGAGAATGACCGCGCAGATGCAACAATGGCAACGGCCATCTTAAGGTTTATTCAAAATCAGGGCCCACAAACCAGTCCAGACTATACAAACAGAGCAGAAGCCTTGATTCATAAAATGATCTTCGAAAAGAAAATTATTGATAAAGTTCTAGCCTCTCAATACGCGGGGTATTTAAGAGACGAAAACAGGCCTGATGATGAGTTGAAGATTCTAAAACAAGCAATAGAATTAGAAAAAGCAGACATTAGAATTTATTGGCGCGCGTCTACGATTCTTAGAGTGAATAACCCTTATGATGCAATTAATGTTCTTAAGAAAGCTGTTAAAGCAGACCAAGCAGACACCAGACTTTATACGCGTCTGGCAAATCTGTATGAGAAATCTTGTAATGATGTTCCAAGCGCCATTCGTGTTCTAAGAACCTGCCATGAACGCGGAAAAGGCGATGATATAACACGCTCCAGACTTGCTGAATTAGAAACCTCTCTACCTTCACCCTCAGAAGGCGCGCCTTGAGGCAAAAACTATTTTCAGCCCGAACTTGCCCCATTCGTTAATCTTTGTTAAAATGTATTAACAATTATTAATTCTTATTAAGATTCAATAAAAATAACATAAGGAAATCATAGCGATGCGGGTTCTACTAGTTGAAGACGATACATCCACCGCCAAATCAATTGAGCTGATGCTTAAATCTGAAGGCTATATTGTGGACACGACCGATCTGGGGGAAGACGGTCTGGAAATCGGAAAAATTTACGATTACGACATTATTATCCTCGATCTAATGCTGCCGGATATGGACGGCTATGACGTACTCAAAGCACTCAGAGATGCAAAAGTTGAAACGCCGATCCTCATCCTCTCCGGCCTCACTGAGTTAGACAACAAAATCAAAGGCTTGGGTTACGGCGCGGATGATTACCTCACGAAACCATTTGATAAACGTGAACTCGTTGCCCGCATTCAGGCCATCGTTCGCCGTTCTCAAGGACACTCACAAAGCGTAATTGAAACCGGCAAAGTCAAGGTAAACCTCGACACCCGCACGGTTGATGTTGATGGCGCACCGCTTCACCTGACGGGCAAGGAATACGGCATTATTGAACTGCTATCCCTGCGCAAAGGCACAACCCTGACGAAGGAAATGTTCCTCAACCACCTCTATGGTGGCATGGATGAGCCAGAGGTTAAAATTATTGACGTGTTTATCTGTAAGCTTCGTAAGAAATTAGAAGATGCGGCCGGCGGTGATAATTACATCGAAACCGTTTGGGGAAGAGGCTACGTCCTTCGCGACCCTGCCGAAAACAAGGCGCAAGCGGCAAGCTAAAACTC
>CAYGQP010000034.1:0-10563 GCA_964352115.1 uncultured Micavibrio sp.
TTCGTTCTGAGCCAGGATCAAACTCTTAAGTTTGAATCCATCATCAAAAGAATCTTGACTTGCCGTGACCGAAATCACGGCGTTTTAAATTGCTTTTTCTGAAGTATAAATATTTCAGAAAAGCTGCTTGCTTGTACACTGTATGAATTTCCTAAGAAATCCATAAGTTGTGCGTCAGAAATACGCGTCTTAATCTTACGATTAAGATACAGCTAACAGCTCGTCTTTGTTTCTATGCATTCAATGCACATTACAATGATGTCTCAAATAAATTTGAAACGTCAACGCCCTGTTGCCTGCGTATCTCTTCCTTCCTATCTACGATGTCCAAGAACCTGCCAAATTACTTTGGCGGATCGATCCAAAATTCCGGTCAATGAAGACCGCAAAAAGAACCGAATAAGAAAAAGTGCTATTTCTTTGCACTTCTTTTTATTCGTCTCTCGATGCTTTTCGCGATGGCCAGACTATACTCAAATTCACCCTCGGCCGTCAACAAAAGTGTTTTAAATCTAAGACTTTCAACACTTTTCACCCCGCTCTTTTTGTTCTTGTTCGCGATGTGTGGACGGATATATAGCTTGTTGATTCCATCCTGTCAAACATCTTTTTAAAGTTTCTACAATTAATTTGCATTATTTCAGAAACAGACCAGCAAACACCCTATATAAGACCGGCTTCCCTTAGCTCTTTCTCCATCTCTGCCGGTGGGCGCTCATCTTCGTCGCGAATAGGCGCAATATCCTTCGGCGCATTGGCACCTTCCAGATATCGCCAGCCTTGAAACGGGTTTTTTGAAATCGGGTGCGTGCGGATCAGTTGCGTGTCACACATAATCAGATAGCTCGGCTTATCACCCTTTGCATTGCCTTCATAATTTTCGAACCCGATAATCGCTTGCCGAACCTGAATGGCTTTTTTGACGATCCAAAATACCGAGCCGCCGTCCAGCATTTCATCAATACGGGCAGGCTTTCGCGATGTCCAGACCGGAAAGGCCATGCCGCTCTCACTCGGCGCATACTCCATATGCCATTGCTTCTGACGCTCCGCGAAGGCGAAGACGTCACTTATCCTCAAGGCAGGTTTCAAAAGATGAACGGTCATGAGGTTTTATATAGTATGCAAAAAGCCAATATCCAAGGATAATGGCCCGATCTGCTGGGGATAAGACGGATATGTTGCGCCCTATACATGTAAAGCGATGCCCTTTTTATATATACTTTCTAAAAATATTCTGCCCTTTCTTTTTTCACAAACTATGCGCCGTTACCTTGCTTTTTTAGCCTTTTTTATTGCCTTTGCTGCTGCGGGATCCGTAATGGCGCAAGACAGTTTTTTTGCGCGGGCCTTTGACACGCCCAGCGTGCAGCGTGTTCAGATCATCCAATCGCTTAATCAACAACGCGCAAATCAGGGGCAGTCTCGGCAAAACAATCGAGGACAGTCGCCGCTCAATTACGGACAAAACGGCTTTTCCGCAAATCAGGGGCAATTCGGCATTGTACCCTATGCGGATTTTGTGGTTGAACCCGCCGCGCCAAAGAAAGCTTCACCGCTGGAGGCCATGTATTCCGAGCGTATTGTTGAGGAGCTCAAGCAATATGGCTACGACATCTTCAATAATAATGTGGCTGACGTTCCCGCCAATTATGATGAGGATGGTAAACGCCAATCCAATTCACCGCCCAACATCCCGTCCGGTGTGGTGCACGATGATTTTGTTGTGAATATTGGTGATGAGATCGAGGTCATTGTTACTGGCCAGCGCACAACACGCCAGATCAAACGCATCAACGCCAATGGCATGCTCATTGTTGAGGATTTCCCACCGATCCCGGCAGCCGGGCGTACGATTGAGCAAATTCGTGTCTCCCTCTCCACCGCAGCTCACAGCCAATACAACACCGACATCTATGTGTCGCTTGCCACAGTGCGGCAAATTGGAGTGCTGGTCATTGGGCATGTTGATCGCCCGGGACGGCAAACGCTGACGGTGTTCCATACCGTGCTTGATGCTCTATCGCAGGCCGGGGGGATTACAAAAACCGGATCATTGCGCCAGATCAAGCTGGTGCGCGATGGACGGACGAACATGATCGATCTTTATGGTTTGATGATGCATGGCAATACGGCGATGGATTTGAATCTTAGAGACGGCGATCGCATTGTAGTTTCGCCGCTTGGCCCCACTGTCGCGGTGGCGGGCGAGGTCAAGCGCCCGGGCATCTATGAGCTGTTGCCCAGTGTACAGGGTATGTATCACGACCCATCACGCAAAAGCGAACGATTGTCGCTGAATGATATGCTGGAGCTGGGCGGCGGCGTTCTCGCGCCTGGCAAGAACAGATTTCTGAAACTTGGCATTAACGGGCGCGGGCAGGAAAATGTCGATGACGTTCAAGATGCCTTTGCGCCATTATTTAATGACGGCAGTATTTTGATGGTGTCCAAGGGTGAGGCTAAACGTAAGGGCACGGTTGAGCTTGTTGGGCACACCCGTAGGCCGGGCATGCATGCGCTGGGTCATAATCCAAATCTTAGCTCACTGCTGAGTTCCGAAGATGTGCTGGGCGAGGATGTTTATCCGCTTATTGGCGTTATAGAGCGATGGGACCGCGAGCTGTTATCACGCCATCTGTTCGATTTCCCTGTGCGCCTTGTTATCAGTGGAGATTACGACCGCCGATTAAATGATGGTGATGTGGTGCATTTATTTTCGCATGAACAAATCAAAAACCTTAGCGCTGGTATTGTTGCCCCTGATGAAGATGAACGTGAAGGCAATCCCGCGGTGCGCAATGAAATTCAGCCCGTATCTCTCGAATATGGATCACGCGTTGAATACGGATCCCGATATGAAGATGAGGACGATGAAGAGGTCTTTATTACCGATGACTTACTGATTTCATTTTTGAAAGAACGGGCAAGCTTTGTGCGCGGTGCGGTGCGCAGCCCTGGCGCTTATCCGGTTTCGCATGGCACGACATTACAAAGCGTTCTGGCCGTGGCTGGTGGTTTGGCACTGGAGGCGAACACGAATAACATTGAGCTGACCAGCGCCTCGAACAGCGCCGGATATAATGAAGCGCGCCGCGGCACGACGCGCCGTTTGAGCATTGACCTCAATGAGACCCGCCCCAGTGATGTGCTCGTCGCCGCCGGTGATGCGGTGCGTGTGAAGCAGCGGTTTAAAAAGATCGAAGACCAGAGCGTGTTGATTATTGGCGAGGTACAATATCCAGGTCGTTATGATCTTGTCCCCGGTGATCGGGTGTCTGATTTACTGGAACGGGCGGGCGGATTAACGCGTCAAGCCTACCCCGATGGTGCAATTTTCAGCCGCGAAAGCGAACGCAAGGCCGAGGAAATGCGGTTTAAGAGCCAAGCCCGCGCCATTCAACGCTCAATCGCTCAGGCGCTGGAGAGTGATGATGATAAGGTGAATGCCGGAAAGATCGCCGAAGCCAGAGCACTTGCCGCTGAGTTAGAGCAAGCACAAGCACTGGGACGGATTACGGTTGAAGTTGACCCGGCGGTGCTGACCGTTGAGCCGGAGCTTGATATGCTCCTACAGCAAGGTGACCGAATTTATGTGCCCAAACGTTCGCTCACGGTGCGGGTAAACGGCGAAGTCCTCTCCCCCGCCAGTCTACAGTTCCGCGAAAGCAAAAAGCCGCTAGATTATGTGCATCAGGCCGGCGGGTTTACGTTCCACGCGGACAAGGACCGGACATTTGTGCTGTATCCTGACGGCAGTGCGCAGCCGCTTGAGATTGGGATGTGGAATTATAACCCGGTGTTTATCCCGCCCGGATCAACGATTGTTGTGCCGCGTGACCCAGAGCCGTTTGATTTCATCGAAAGCGCAAAAGATATTAGCCAGATTTTGAGCAATCTTGCGATCACCGCGATCTTTATCGATGATGTTCTGGATGATGATTTCTAGAAATATGAGTACTTAAGCGACCGCGCTACCCGGTGGTGGATAGCCTTGTTGAGCTTCCAGCGTTCTATCAGGTGTATTTGCTGACAACGCAGGGTCTGCGGTCTCGGCCACATTCTCTACTGCTCGACGGAAGACTTCCGACAAAGTATTGAGTCCTAAATCTGGCTGTGCTGCCTCGAAGGCCGCTTTTGCATTTTCAAGGAAACTTGATGGTTCGGCATAAACCTCAACACCGGTTAACGGGTTGCTGAGGCGGACAGCGTAAATTGCGCCCTGCTCATCTGTCATAAGCCTTAGATCAGGTGTATCGGTTCCAAGTTCAGCCTTGATTGATGCCAATGTCACATTATCACCAAACGCCATCGAGTCATTGGCTGCGTCAAGCCGAGTAAAGCTCAGCGTATCTTCAACGCCGTGAATGAAGGTTTCGAGTGCGAGGGATGTCTCAGGCGCCAGTGACGATAGCCCAACGCCATAACCATCGACTTCGATTTCTCGCGGTTCTGTTGGTTCTGTTGAGCCAACGGTCGCTTCAGGCTGGTTGACGGTTACGGATTCAATCACATCCGGGCGTGCCGCTTCAATTGCATCGGCGTTTGGCCCTCTCGTGTCAAATTGTTGGTCACCGCCTCCTTGAAGCTCATTGTGCTCTTCGTCGTTCAGAATCAGTTCAGGCTCATTCGTTCCATCAGCGGGAGCTTCGCTGCTGTCTTCCGGTGCTTGTTCCGGCTCTTCTGAAACAGGAGCCGGCGTGACCGTGACAACCTCAATTGGTGTCTCTGCTGGTGTCTCTGCTGGTGTCTCTGCTAGTGTTTCGGTTGGTGTTTCGGCAGGCTCTTCTGGCGTGATCATTTCGGGCCTTTCTGTCATAGCCGTGATCTGATCAGGCCTTGCTTCTCCACCCTCTAAGCGCGTGTCAAATTGTTGGTCGCCCTGAAGTTCTTCAACGGTATTTTCGTCCAGCTCAAACTCCGGCTCAACAACAATGACTTCCGGCCCATCGGTCTCTCTGTAAATACCGAGCGGTTTTGTGTCCAATGCGATTCGAGGAATTGGACGCATTGGCCCGTGAATGTTTTCAATGCTGCCGTCGGGGTTCACGAACTGCACATTAATACTGTTCGCCGAAATGTAGTTGCGCATATTTTGCTCAAAGTCACCCTTTTGGTAATTCACCTGATCCGGCACATTTTCGCGCGCCAGGGCCCCTACGAAGCCATCAATAAACGTATTTTTGTCTTGTTCAGTGGCAAATACGAAATGAAATTTACCTTGAAGTGCTTCGGGCACCTCTTGCCCTTCGAGCAAGCCCATAGGCGGAATGCCCTCTGATGGGGAACCGCGCATTTGCAATTCAAATAATCGCGCTGTATCCACCAGGCTTGTTGGCGCGCCGTTTTTGAAGGCATTATCCCAAAGTGCTTCGAAGGAATTGTCAGGGCCGCCGATACCCAGAATGGTTCCCACGATTGTGCCCTCTAGTTCACCAAAGACCAAATCACCGCCTATTTCCAGAGCGTCGGCAAATCTCTGGGCTGTAGGACCAAAAGGAGGTTTGGAGCCGTCTTCTGATGCTGGTTGTTTGTATGGGGCTGTCGCCACAGGTCTTTCCGTGCTAGTACCATCGGCAATCGCTTCAAGGAGTTCAGGAGGGAGCTTTTCTTGTCCTTCAACCATTGTTTAGACTCCTTACGGCCTTGGCCTTCATGTAGTCAGCCTTGCCTTGCGGGGTTTGGATGTTGAACGTTTGTTCACCGAGATTGAGCGTTTCCCGCCCGGAAAGCTCTAAAACCCTTAACTGCAGCGCGACGGCATCATCAAAGCTTTCGAACCGATATAGCCCTCTCAGACTTTCCGGATCGATACGGATGCCTTCCTTTTCATAGCCACCGGCATTTTTCACTGAAAAGTTAAATGGATTGTTATGCTCAAGGAGAATTTCAGGCGTGATCACCTGATCGGGGTCATTGACATCAATGAAAATTGGTTTTTCAGTCTCAGCTTGAGATTGACTCATGTATTACACCCTCATTTTTTACTTCTATCCGAACTTTTGCCGGTATTTTTTTGTATTCGTGTCTTAATACTCTATAAAAAAGGTTAATATTCTCTTAAAGATGGCGGCAAATGCGGATAAAAACACCCATTTTTTCAATTATTACAGTCACGAAGAACAATTGTGGCGGATTGGCGAAAACAGCGACGTCGATCACGAATCAACAGCGAATCGATGGATTTGAATGGATTATCATCGATGGAGCATCAACGGATGGCACCTTGGCCCAGCTTGATACGTTGTCAGCGCATTCCTTGAGTGAACCTGATGATGGACTTTATGATGCAATGAATAAGGGTATTGCGCTTGCAACAGGGGAATACATCATGTTCCTGAATGCGGGCGATCAATTGGCCCGTGTAGACACGCTTCAGGCGATCATTGAGACGCTCATGGCTTTGGGGCCTGATTTTGTGTATGGGGACGCGCTGGAGGACACGGCGTATGGTCAATTCATGAAACCAGCAAAGCCTTACACGCGCTATCCATATGGTATGTTCACGCATCATCAGTCGATGATTTACAAGCGCGCGCTGCTTCAGGGCCTGCGATATGATCAAAATTACCAAATTGCCGCCGATTACGATCTGACGTGCCGGGTTTTGAAGCATGCAAACGACGTTCACTATATGCCCGTGCCATTGTGTATCTTTGAGAGCGGCGGATTATCCCAGCAAAATGCGCATATAGGGCGCCGGGAGCAATTTGAAATCCGGCAACATCTTAAGCTTCTGCCTCGCTGGAGGAGCGCGCTGCTTTATGGCCAGCAAAGTTTGGGCTGGGCGTTTCGTTCTTTTTGTCCTGCTCTGTTTTGGCATTTGCGTAAGCGCGGCCAACCATCCGGTAATACCGCATGCGTGACATCGCAAATTTAAATCCAGCTTCGCCATCCTTAAATCCACGCTTGAAGATATAGCTATGAAGGAACGCCATAAGAGGTTTCGCCGGTAAGCTGCGGAACAGGCGTTTGGAGAAGCGGCAATCCGGCGGCCAGGCGCCCTTAAGATCCATATCCGCTTCCCATCGTGCATAGCGTTCATGGCGGGTTTTCCAGGCAACCGGGTTCTCGTAAGCATAATGATGAAGCGCCGCATCGATCTGGCCGACCTCCAGATTCTCATAGCCCGGCTTCAGGCAGGGCTGATAATGGCCTTCAATTTCGCCCATCCCAAAGATATCCAGATCGTCAACAACCGGAAATTCAACCTTGTGGCGATGAAGCAAAGCAAGTTTGTTGTTCTGCAGGCCATGCTCCAGAAGCTTATCCTCGAACACATATTGGCCACGAACAAAGTATCCCGCATAGGCATAATTCATATGCCGTAATTGGCCAATTACGGCTGGAGTAACCACCTCGTCTGCGTCCACAAAGAAGACCCAGTCATGCTTAAGGCTGAGATTGTCCAAACACCATTGGCGCTTTTTCGGGTACTTCCCGTCCCATTTAAATTGCTCAACACGCACGCCCATGCCTTGTGCGATTTCTGGAGTGTTATCCGTGCTGCCGGAATCAACAACAACAACATCATCAAAGTCCCGCAAAGATTCAAGACAACGCGCAATATTAGGTGCTTCGGTTTTTGTACAGACAACGACACTTATTCCCAAATTAGGCATAGCTCCTCCTCCAGCCATATGACATTAATCCAAGCATAAAGCCCACCGCAACAAAACCTGACATCAGAATGTATACATCCGGCCACCGAGGCTTGTACGATGACGAAGCCGGTTCAACAATCGCAGCCGCGTAGGGCTGGTCTATGGACACCAACATACGAAGGCGCTCCTGCTCCAACAGCAGTGTCGTCAGCGCTCTGCGGTGCTCGGGGTTTCGCGTTTCCTCCACCGCACCTTGAAGGTATTGAACGCGCTCAATCGTTTCTGCACGGATCGTCTGGCGGATCAGGGCATCGGTGAGTGTATGAATACGGCTCAGGAAATATTGCCCAAATTCGGGGTCCGGATGAAAATACACCATGCGGCGCAGCGGCGTCGCGTTCACAGGATGCAAGGTTACCCTGCGATCAATGTAATCGGCCAGCCAGGAAGCCTCCCATTTTGGGGCTTTACGGCGGGACGCATAGATATAATCATTTTGTAGCCCCTTGTATATCGCCTCATCCTCCATCAACAACGAGGCAACGGACACTCCGCTAAACATGCTTTCAAACCTTACAAAATCAGAAGAACTGGCGACACCCACGCGCTGAACGAGATACCGAAGCGCGAATAAATTTTCATCGGCGAGTAGAGACGATGCCTCCGCGCCATTAATGGGGTTCGCTGGTCCGACAATCATTTGTGACTTGTAAAAGGGCTGAACGCTTGTGAACACAAGTATACCAATCACGCCGAAAAATATGACACCCGTCAGCCAGTAAAATTTCGCGCGCCAGATGAAGTACAATAGATCATTAAGGGTCAGCGGCGCGGCGGTTCTCTGGTCAGGTGAATAGATCGCGTCACTCATGGGCTTAAGGCCTGATGTCCGGTTCAACGACGCTCCATGCGCGCTCGATCCAGGCATTTATGGATTCCTTGGGCAGGAAGATCTCTCCTGCGGCTGCGGCTCCATCATGGGCCTTGTACCATGCTTCGCCATTCGTGCGGTATTTCATAATCTGCGCGACCAATTCCTGCGCATCGCCTTGCGGGACCACCACGCCGGCATCAAAATCTGTAATCACCTTCGCGGTTTCTGATTGAGCCGGGCCGATAAAAATGCATGGGCGTCCCACAGCCAGTGCGGAATAGAGTTTTGATGGGACGAGATAACCCGCAGCCTCTTCTTTCACCGAAATTAAATGCACATCGCCGCTTTCCATGATTTCGCGCAAACGGCCAATGGGCTGGTACGGCATCAAACGGATATTATCAAGACGGCGCTGAGAGCGCTCCTTCGCTAGTTCGTCAAAGCGTGGACCGTCGCCGACAAAGACAAATTCTATTTCCGGATGATCGTCATTCAGCATTTGCGCAGCGTCCAGAATTGTATCGATCGGATGCGCCATGCCAATGTTTCCGGCATACAATACACGGAACTTTGGCCCGACCTTGACTTGCTCTTCAGGCGGTTTGAACCCATTGACAACATTGTGCACAAAAGCATGGCCGTTAACGCCATTGGCCGTGCGCGGCCGCGCCAGTTCAAAGTTCGGCCAGTTGGGAATAACTGTAATGTGCCTTGGGTCCATGCCATCCAGCGCCAAATGTTTTCCCATGCAACGCCCAACGACAATGACCTTGTCCGCATGCGCCATTGCATCACGCACGCGATACTTGAAAAACTCCAGCAGAAAATTCGGCAGCTTTACGCCCAGTGCGGGTAAAATATCGGGATATAGATCATGGCACCAATTAATGTGGCGGCATTTCTTGATGCTTTTAACTATTTGCCCAGCCACGATCAAAAGCGGCGGATCACTCATTGTGACAAGTAAATGCGGCGCTGGCTGACGTAGAGCAACGAACAGCATTTTCATCAACACCCAGAAATACGCAAAGATGCCCTTCGGATTTTGTCCTGCCTTGATTCGCACAACGCGAATGCCGCCATCACGGTCCCTGGTTTCTTTCTGGTCCGTTGTAATGACCGTCACCTGCCAGCCTTCGCGAGCAAAGGATCGCGCGAGATCGCGCAGAACACGGCCACTCGCGCCATGGGCGGGTGGGTAAACGCGGTTCATAAATATGACGGATGGCCTGCGCATGCGGCGATTGCTACTCCAGCTTAAAAATTTAGGTTAACGTATTCTGAGTACATCAGCGCCGGGCAGCTTGCAATGAATCCCCGGTTTTCAGGGCGCTGAGGCTTGGGATAACTAGGAGCATCAAGCCAAAGTCGAGCGATTTAAAACTGGCATACAGAAAAACATCAATCAAAACAGGGCCAAGGATCGCCAGCACTAAAACTATGTGTGGCCCCATATGATCGATGAGTATTTTGATGAGGCTAACAATATAGGTTGCGCAAAGCACGGCCCCGAGAAGCCCGGTTTTGAGCACCATGCTGGACAGCAAACCATGCGTGAAGTTTACGCGCACCCCCGCCACTGCCGGGGACTCAAGCGTACCACCCCAGCCCAGACCAAACAGCATTGTCGCAGGGCCTTGCGTTATTTCAGCCCAGACCGCTTGCCATTCCTCGCTGCGCATATTAAGGCCGAATAGTGTCGTTTTTTCGATCAACATATCCCTCAGCAAAGACACGTCGCCATAGAAAGGCAACGCCATAAGCCCAACGATCGAGAGCATGATTCCCATGCGCAGCGGCGCGCGATTGACCGTAAGGACGCTCAGAGCTAACAGCGCCAGTGCAAAATATCCAATCGAGGCACGTTGCAGCGTCATCCCCATCGCCGCCAGTGGGATTGTGACGGCCATGATGGTGCACATAAAGACCAACAAGGATTTCATGTCGAAATCTTTAACAAATAGCGCTCCCGCAGCCCCGACCATAAATATACTCGCAAACAGAACTGTTGGCGCGTTCGCCAAATACATGAGCTCAGAGTCCGGAGCAAACACGTGCAAGAGATTAAGGCCAAAATCACTGAGT
>CAYGQP010000035.1:0-10536 GCA_964352115.1 uncultured Micavibrio sp.
CATCAGAGCCGTCCAGAATTTTATTCCCTTGGCTTTTGGGGGGGTATTTGCTGGCAATCATTGTTTGGGTGCCTGCTTATTATTTCTTTTATCAGATGGTAAAGGGCGCAAAGCTTGCGCGTAAAAAAGCCCGTCTTCGCAAGGTTCATAGGGTTGCAAAAGAGGTTACGGGGCAGGTCAAATGATTATAGGGATCGGCACAGATTTAATAGATGTTCGCCGTGTTGAAAAGGTCATGGATCGTTTTGAGCAGCGTTTCATCGAGCGATGTTTCACTGACGTAGAGCGCGCCAAAGCCGAGCGCCGCCGTGGTGCGGGTACGCATATTGCCACCTATGCTAAACGCTTTGCAGCAAAAGAAGCCTGTTCAAAGGCTCTGGGGACCGGGTTTTCGCAGGGTGTGTTTATGAAGGATATGGGCGTTGTAAATTTACCGTCTGGCCAGCCCACACTTGAGCTTACTGGCGGGGCGCTCGCCCGACTTCAGGCGATAATTCCGGAAGGGAAAACTGCGCGCATACATTTGACTATAACTGATGAGCCACCCATTGCCGAAGCCATGGTTATGATTGAAGCGATTTAGAGTTATAAAACGCTAGTCATATCCCCTTATTTCATGCTAAAGCCTTTGCATAGCTTATATATATAATAAAGAGAAAATACGTGGAAGAAACCAAAGAGTCTAATGCTGATGAGGGTGCGGACAAAAAGTCCGCGAAAGACGCACCTTTGAATGCCAAGGAAGAAATCAGTGAATTTCTAAAGACGGCAATCATTGCCTTATTGTTGGCGCTTATTCTGCGCGGATTTCTTTATGAGCCCTTTAATATTCCGTCTGGATCCATGAAGCCGACGCTGGAGGTTGGTGATTATTTGTTCACGAATAAGTTTGCTTATGGTTACGGGCAGTATTCTTTTTCGCTGCCATTTAATATCTTCTTCCCTGTACCTTACGAGGGACGGGCCTTTGCGGAGGAGCCAAAGCGCGGCGATATTGCTGTATTCTGGATCCCGAAATTGGGGCAGCATTACATTAAGCGCATTATCGGCATGCCGGGGGAAACCATTCAGGTAAAACGTGGTCGTCTTTACATTAACGGTGAACAGGTTTACCGCGAGCTTATCAGCAAAAAAACATTAAAGCGAGAGGATGGCCGGCCTGTTTTGACCAATCAATATTGGGAGATTCTACCCGGCGGTATTGAGCATCTGATTTATGAAGAAATTGATAGTGATACGCTCGACAATACACCGGTTTATACTGTGCCAGAGGGGCATTATTTTATGATGGGCGATAACCGTGATAATTCTCAGGATAGCCGTGTGATGAATACGGTGGGTCCCATTCCGTTTGAGAATATTGTTGGCCGCGCGGATGTTTTGTTTTTCTCGACCAACGGTTATGCGAAGATTTTTGAAGTTTGGAAATGGCCATGGAGCTTGCGCTATGATCGCTTTTTCAAATCCATCAGACCCAAGATTGCGATTGAAGAGCAATAAAATATGTCTAAAGGACCGTCTTCGAAAATAGAACAGCTTGAACAGGATATTGGTCATACCTTCCAAAATCAGCAATTCATTACCAAGGCGTTGACCCACTCGAGCACGGGTGCTGCTCAGAACTATGAACGTTTGGAGTTCTTGGGAGACCGTGTTCTTGGGCTCGTTGTTGCGGAGTTGTTGTTCAAGACTTTTCCAAATGAAGCTGAGGGTGATTTGGCAAAACGTCTTGCCGCATTGGTGCAGGGCACATTTCTCGCGCGCGTCGCACATGAGATGAATATCGGGCATTATATTATGTTTTCGGATGCGGAACGCATATCAGGCGGCGCAGAAAATGAAAATATTCTAGCCGATGTGATGGAGGCCGTTATTGGCGCTCTTTATTTGGATGGTGGTTTTGAGAAATGTCAGGCTTTGATTGTCAGGCTTTGGTCCAGCCATTTACATGAAATGCATGAGCCGCCTCAACATCCAAAAACAATGTTGCAAGAATGGGCGCAATCAAAATCTCTGGAGCTTCCCCTGTATGAAATCATCGGTCAAAGTGGACCTGATCATTCCCCAGTGTTTGATGTAAAACTAAGCGTTGCGGGATATGGCGAGGTTATCGCGCATGGCCGATCAAGGCAGGCGGCTGAAAAGGATGCGGCGGCCTTGTTCCTTAAAAAAATTGCTGAAGGGGCTTGATGCATGTCTGAAACACGTTGTGGTTTCGTTGGAGTCATTGGTTTACCCAATGCCGGAAAATCTACGTTGGTCAATGCGTTGGTTGGACAGAAAATTTCAATTGTATCCAGAAAAGTGCAAACAACACGCACCAGAATTCTCGCCATTGCTCTTCATGAAACCGAGGATATGTATGCTCAAATTGTATTATTGGATACACCGGGATTTTTCAAACCTCAAAAAACATTAGAAAGAGCCATGGTTGGCGCGGCCCATGATGTGATGGCCGAGGCTGAAATTTTAATCCATCTGGTTGATGTTTCATTGCGTGATGTGATTGCGAAGAACAAAGTTATTCTGGATTCACTTGATGACCGGAAGCCTGTAATTTTGGTTCTCAATAAGATTGATCAAATCAAGAAACCGGAATTGTTGAAGATCGTGCAGGAATTTAATGATGTTTTTCCTTACAAGGCGTTCATGATGATTTCCGCATTAAAGGGAGATGGTATTGAGGATTTAAAATCAGTCCTTGCGAAGAATATTCCTGTCAGTGAGTTTATGTTTGACCCCGAAGATGTCACGGACATGCCGATGCGCCTGATGGCGGCGGAAATCACTCGCGAAAAGGTTTATGACCAGTTGCACAGGGAATTGCCTTACGCCATTTATATCGATACGGAGGAATGGGAAGACTTTGATAACGGTGATCTTCGAATTTCTCAGGTGGTCTATGTGCAACGATCAACGCAAAAGGGTATCGTGCTCGGGAAGGGCGGTCAGCAAATTAAAAAGATTGGTGAACGCGCGCGTATAGAATTAGAGCAGATGATGGGGCGCCGTGTGCATCTCAAGCTTTTTGTAAAGGTTCAGGAAAACTGGCCTGAACGCTCAGAGTTCTATAATGCCGTGGGTCTTACGCTTCCCTCATAGTCTCAAAAAAATGGTTTCAGCCATGTTCGGGTGTGGATAAAAAATATTTTTTGAAGGTAATGCTTGTCGTTTTTCATCCGCCTTGATAGAGTGAAGATCTTACAAAAAAAGTCGTATTTTAATGTGTAATTTCAGGCGCTTAGCCTGATATTTTGAAGTGGGAGTACTAGCCAATGAGTTGGACAGATGAGCGCGTTGATATCCTCAGAAAATTATGGGGTGAAGGTAAAACAGCGGCAGAAATTGCAAGTGAATTAGGGGGCGTTACCCGAAATGCTGTGATTGGAAAAGCGCATCGTCTTAAGCTATCTAACCGCGTTTCTCCTATTCAGCAGAACAAAAAATCTGTCAAAACAGCGGCAAAAACACCCGAGAAAAAGATTAAAAAAAGAGCACCAGAGCAGAATAACGTTCATATAGATCATGACCGTGATCTTGTGCCTTTAATGGATCTTGATCATTCTATGTGCCGCTGGCCAGTTGGTGATCCACAGGATAAGGCTTTCGGATTTTGCGGTGACCAGAATATCTCAGGATTACCGTATTGTTCTGATCATGCGAAGGTGGCTTATCAGGCTGCGACACGTAATCGCATTCTCCAGGCAGAAAAGGACCGGAAGGTTACTGAGCAAGCCAAGGCGCACCTTTCGTCTAAGAGGGCAGTAAATCAATAAAATTCACTTGGCATTTTCTTTGCATTGAAGTCATAAGTGGTGGCATCCATCACTGTTCTATTTCCGTATAGATATAGGGCTTAAACCGCTGGACACTGTGGTTCATAGTCTTATACTTGATATGAATTTTGCACATGAGGACGTCTTGAAAATTTCATCAAAAATTATTGCAGTTGCAATTGCGGTTGTTGCTACGTTTTGGGTTTTATCGGGCTTTTTTACGACGGCAGATATGGCCGAAGATACTCCTCTGGCTGAATCTGCACAAAATGAGAATATTGCAACAGAGCTTTTTGATGTTCGTGTTCAGGATTTTACAGCCATTGATTATGCTGACGATGTTGTTGTTACGGGGCGTTCGCAAGCCTCACGAAAAGTCATTCTGCGGGCTGAAACATCAGGACAGGTTCAGGACATCCTTATGGAAGAGGGTGATGCTGTTGAAGCACAGCAGGTTTTGGCGAGGCTGGAATTGCGTGACCGGGCAGAAAGGTTGACTGAAGCTAAAAAACGCTTGAGCCAAAGACAAATAGAGTACAGCGCAGCAAAGCGTCTGGAGGATAAGGGGTTTAATTCAAAAACCAGATTGGCAGAGGCTTTGGCCGATTTGGAAGATGCGCGTACTGTTCTTAAACAGATTGAGGTGGATATTTCAAAAGTTGAAATGAAGGCGCCTTTTGACGGTATTATTTCTGATCAATTTGTTGAGGAAGGCGATTACTTGTCTGTTGGTGATGATGTTTTTAGCGTTGTCGATATGGACCCAATAGAATTCGCTGGCTTTATTTCAGAGCGGCGCATTCAGGAAATAAAACCTGGCAGTGAGGCCAATGTAAGATTTTTAGACGGCGGCAATATTAAGGCGAAAGTGACTTTTATTGCTCCAACTGCCGATGCGCAAACCCGCACATTTCGTGTGGTTGTACAATCTGAGAATAAAGATTCGCAAATCAAGGAGGGGCTGACAGTCAAGCTGCATATTCCCGTTGATAAGAAAAAAGCGCACAAAATCTCGCCTTCGATTTTGTCCTTAAATGACGAGGGGCAAATGGGTGTAAAAGTCGTTAATGATCAAAATGTGGTTGAATTTGTTCCGGTTAAAATTCTTGCTGATAAACCAGACGGCATGTATATCACAGGGCCGCCATCGCCATCGCGATTCATTACCGTCGGTCAGGATTTCGTAAAGGAAGGGCAAAAGGTCAATCCCGTGGAATCTGATGCGGGGGGGCTACTGTAATGAATGCGCTGATTGATGCCGCGCTCAGCCATTCACGCACTGTGTTGTCTATATTTGTGCTGCTGCTGATTTCAGGCACATATGCTTATATTACCATCCCGAAAGAATCTTCTCCGGACATCGATATTCCACAGATATATATTTCAACATATCTACAAGGTGTGTCGCCAGAAGACGCGGAACGTCTTTTAATCCGCCCCTTGGAGGGAGAGCTTTCGACCATAGAGGGCATTAAAGAAATGCGCTCAACGGCCTATCAAGGTGGTGGATTTGTGCTGCTCGAGTTTCAGGCAGGTTTTGACAAGGATAAAGCCATTGAAGACGCGCAAAAGGCTGTGGACCAGGTTCGGCCGGATCTGCCCGATGGTGTGGATGAGCCAAAAGTCACAGAAGTGAACTTTAGTTTGTTTCCGGTATTGGTCGTGATGTTATCAGGCGATGTACCAGAGCGGGCGCTTTTGAAGCTTGCGCAGAATTTGCAGGATAAGCTCGAAGCGCTGCCCTCCATATTAGAAGCCGGGGTAGCCGGTGATCGTGAAGAGCTGGTTGAAATTATTGTGAAGCCTGAATTGCTCGAGAGCTATGGATTGAATGGTGTCGAAATTCTTGATTTCTTTAATCGGTCTAATCGATTGGTGGCGGCGGGTAATCTGGATACTGGTGTTGGTCGGTTCGCTATCGAGGTTCCGGGCTTATTTGAGAATATTTTTGATGTTATGGACATGCCCTTATTGGTTCAGGGAGACTCTGCGATTACGGTTGCGGATATTGCCGAGATCCGCCGGACGTTTAAGGACCCAGAAAATTTTGCACGCCTCAATGGCCGCCCTGCAATTGCTTTAGAGATTGTAAAGCGTTCAGGTGAAAACGTCATTGATACCATCGAAGCGGTGCAAGACCTTGTTAATAATGAGAGGCAATATTGGCCTGCAAACGTTAAAGTGAATTTTACGCGCGATCAGTCAAAAGGCATTCGCACAATGCTTAGCGATCTTCAAAATAATGTGATCAGTGCGATTTTATTGGTGATGATTGTTGTTGTTTGGGCGCTTGGGCTTCGAGCTGCGGGTTTGGTAGGTGTGGCTATTCCCGGTGCATTTTTGACAGGCATTCTCGTTCTTTTTGCCATGGGGTTAACGGTTAACATTGTGGTTCTGTTCGCGCTTATTCTTTCGGTCGGAATGCTGGTGGATGGGGCGATTGTGGTGACGGAATATGCCGACCGTAAAATGTCGGAAGGCATGGATAAGCGAGAAGCTTATGCAGAGGCCGCAAAACGCATGGCGTGGCCAATTACTTCATCGACGGCAACGACTTTGGCAGCGTTTGCGCCATTGCTCTTTTGGCCCGACACAGTAGGCGAATTTATGAAGTTCATGCCCATTACGTTGATTGCTGTTTTGGGGTCATCTCTTTTGATGGCGCTGATTTTTGTGCCAACACTTGGCTCGATATTTGGAAAGCCGGGCGCGGCGGATGATCCAAAGATGAAGAAAATGTTGGCCGCATCCGAAACCGGTGATCTGAACGAGATTGATGGCTTTACGGGATCATATTTGAGTGTTTTGCGCGTTTGTTTGAAGAGGCCGGGTATTGTTTTGGCCATTGCGGTTCTTGTATTGCTCGGCACAAACTTTGCTTATAGCAAGCTAGGTCATGGTGTGGAATTTTTCCCGGAAATTGAACCCGATTTTGCGACCGTTTTGGTTCATGCGCGCGGAAACTTATCGGTTTATGAGAAAGATAAGCTGGTTCGCGAAGTGGAAAAACGGGTTCTACCTGTTAAAGGGATTAAGACGATTTATACACGTTCCGGCGGTGAGGCGCAGCGCGGATCAGATCTTGCTGAGGATGTGATTGGACAGTTCCAATTGGAGTTTGCAGATTGGGATGAGCGCCAAACAGCAGACGAAATTCTGGCGGAGATCCGAGATAAAACCTCAGACATGGCTGGATTATATATTGAAACGCAAAAAGAGCGGGGCGGTCCACCACGCGGTAAGGCTGTTCAGGTTCAACTGGCCTCGCGTTTTCCTGAAAAATTGAATGCGATGACCGAAGAAATTCTGCAAGCCATGGAGGACATTGGTGATTTCAGAGATATTGAGGATTCCCGACCGCTTCCCGGCATTGATTGGGAATTGAAGGTTGATCGGGCGCAGGCTGCTAAGTTTGGGTTGGATATCACAACCATCGGATTTTATGTTCGCATGGTGACAAATGGGTTGGAGGTTGCCGAATATCGTCCGGACGATAGCGATGATGAAATTGATATTGTTATTCGCCATGGTATTGATGAACGAACGTTGGATCAGTTGGATCAAGTGCGGATTGAGACGCCGGGCGGATCTGTGCCGATCAGTAATTTCGTGAAACGCACACCCAAACCCGCAGTCGGGACTTTAAACCGTGTAGATCAGAAGCGTACAGTAAGTGTTAAGGCCGATTTACCGCCAGGTATGAATATTAACTCTAAGGTTGAGGATATTAAGGCCTGGATTAATGCGAACAAAGAAAGGCTTGACCCTTTGGTCGAGGTTTCGTTTAAGGGCGAGGATGAAGACCAACGCCGCTCACAAGAATTTTTGATGAATGCCTTTTTGGTGGCCCTGTTTATTATGGCGATCATTCTTGTGACACAATTTAATAGTTTCTACAGCGCGTTATTGATTTTGACAGCTGTTATTATGTCGACGATTGGTGTGATGTTAGGTTTGATTGTGACCGCGCAGCCCTTTGGCATCATCATGAGCGGGGTTGGTGTTATCGCGCTCGCGGGGATTATTGTGAACAACAATATCGTGCTTATTGATACGTTTGATATGCTCAAAAAAGATTATGGCGATCGTATGAGCGGCTTTGAACTTGTAATGCGCACTGGGGCGCAGCGCCTTCGTCCAGTTATGTTGACAACGATTACGACTGTTGTTGGCCTTATGCCCATGGTGTTGCAAATGAATATTGATTTTGTTGCCAGAGATGTCAGCATTGGTGCGCCATCTACTCAATGGTGGGTTCAGCTTTCAACGGCTGTCGCCTGGGGGCTTACCTTTTCCAGCATCTTAACTCTGGTTGTTACGCCATGTGCGCTTATGTTGCGAGAGAACTTCTTAGAGCATATGAAAAAAAGAAAAAACCAGCGTGAACAAGAGACCGCAAGTACTGTGGATATTTAATTAGTCTCTATTAATGATCTTGATGTCGATGGCTTCGCGGCCCTTTTCAACGGCCTTGAGTGTTACACGAACACGCTGTCCAGCCTCAAGCTCTTCAACCTCAAGTTTATCAAGAAGTGTTTTGTGGATAAAAATGTCCTTCATGCCATCATCGGGAATGATGAAGCCAAAGCCCTGTTCTGGTTTATACCATTTGACGAGGCCACCCATGGTGGTTGTGCCATCTTCGCTATTGATCTCGGGCATCATGTTGATGTCACCTTGGGATACGATTTCTATGATCTCTTTAACTTGCTTGCCTTTTGGGCCATCAAACAGCGTGCAGATCATCTCTGCGCCCTCGCCAACAGCGTGAAGTCCAGCCTTTTGCAGCGTTGTGATATGAATGAACGCATCAAAGCTGTTGTCCTCAGGGACAACAAAACCAAAACCTTTGGTTCCGTTAAACCATTTGAGCTGCAGCTTTATAGGCTGACTTTCATCGTCGGAAATATGCTGAGTATCAGCGGATGACAAGGTAAATATCCTTTGAAAGTAATGTACAAAATTCTTTATAAGAAACTTAGTTTAAATATTTTGCACAATTTATGCTCTAAAATCTAGACTATTTTCATTTCTGGCTTAGCGCAGTGCACAATAGTTTTTAAAACAGACTTGCCGATCTCCATAGAAAATAAGCCAAAAACAAGATATAATAAAATTTCCAAAGATGATTTATCAATGCGTGTTTTTTATCAAAAGGGGATTGTACAATGCAGGACTACCCATGGCTTTCGAGCTATAGTGCGGATATTAAATGGGATGCAGAAATTCCTAAAAAACCCGTTTTTTCGATGTTAGATGAAACGGTCAAAAACTTCCCTAATCGACCAGGCTTTGATTTTTTAGGCAACCGTATGGCTTGGGGAGAAATTGGTGATGCCGTCAATCGTTTTGCCAAGGGCTTGCAGGATATGGGAGTTGGAAAAGGCTCTCATGTCGGGCTTTTTCTTCCGAATACTCCAACGTTTTTGATTGCATATTATGGTGTTCTGAAATCGGGTGGGACGGTTGTAAACTTTAATCCACTTTATGCTGAGCGTGAGCTGGCGCACCAGATTGAAGACAGCGAAGTCGATATTATGGTGACGCTGGACCTCAAGCTTTTGTACGACAAGATGGAGGTGATGTTAAAGGAAACGCGCCTTAATCGTCTGATTATTGCGAAGTTTACTGATATCCTGCCTTTCCCCAAGAGCATATTGTTTCCTATTTTTAAGGGCAAAGAGAAAGCGAAAATTCCAAATGATGAGCGGATTACCTGGTTCAATGATCTGATCGACAATAATGGAAATGTTGTTGTGCCGGAGATGGATGTAGAGAATGATATTGCGGTTTTGCAATATACAGGCGGGACAACCGGCGTGCCTAAGGGGGCGATGCTCTCGCATTACAGCGTTTACGCAAATGCTCAACAATGTCTGATGTGGTTTCAATTTGATGCGTATGGACAGAAGAAAATGCTCGGTGTACTACCGTTTTTCCACGTTTTTGCGATGACATGCGTGATGAATTTCAGTGTAGGAAAGGCAACTGAGATTGTTTCATTGACAATATTTGATTTGCATGACGCGCTAAAAGTCATTGATCAAAAAAAGCCACATTTTTTCCCTGCCGTTCCGGCGATATATAACGCCATAAACAATTCTCCGGAAGGGAAGAACTATGATCTTTCTTCTATCGAATTTTGTATTTCGGGCGGCGCGCCTTTACCCGTTGAGGTTAAAAATACCTTTGAGAAAAATACAGGATGTGTCGTTGTTGAAGGCTATGGGCTAACGGAGTCCTCGCCTGTTGCCTGTGGTAATCCTCTTTATGGTGAAAATATTGCTGGATCGATTGGTTTGCCGTTTCCCAATACTGTGATCGAGATTGTAGATAAGGATGACAAAATTACGCCCATGCCCATTGGTGAGCGGGGAGAGCTTTGCATTCGTGGCCCGCAGGTCATGAAGGGATATTGGAAAAAGCCAGAAGCTACTGCAGAAACCCTTCGTGATGGCCGCTTATATACGGGCGATATCGCGATTATGGATGAGCGGGGCTATGTGTACATCGTAGATCGCCTAAAGGATATGATCATCACGAATGGTTATAATGTGTATCCGCGCAATATCGAGGAAGCGATTTATTTGCATCCGAATGTTGAGGAATGCATTGTGGCCGGCATTCCCGATGAAAATCGCGGTGAGCTTGTGAAAGCCTGGATTAAATTGAAAGAGGGCCGTGAGCTTTCGGCTGATGATTTGAAAGCGTTTCTCGGCGATAAAATCTCAAAGATGGAACTCCCAAAACGAATTGAATT
>CAYGQP010000036.1:0-2958 GCA_964352115.1 uncultured Micavibrio sp.
ATTAACTGCCGCCGCGCTGACTATCGGCCTTGGAGCAGCCCAAGCCGGAGTGAGTGATTATACACCGGAGCAAATCAAAGAAATGCCGCGCTTTAGCAGTATCGAACAACAACGATGCCCAAAGGCGCGGTTTACCTCTGTCAAAAAACGCCTCGCATGCAAAAAGGAAGTGCGGGTCGAGCTTTATGAGAAACGCAAGGCCAGAGAAGCAGCAGAGCAAAATAATGGCTAAAGGTTGCGGCGATTCATGCGCTGATATTACTTTTGAAGGATTATCGGCAACCTATAAAAAGATTTTATGGGCGGTTGTATCCATTAACTTTGCCATGTTTCTGGTCGAGAGCGTGGCGGGCTTTCTGGCCGATTCCACAGCTCTAAAAGCCGATGCCCTGGATTTTCTTGGTGACGCCGCCACCTATGCCGCAACACTTCTGGTCATCGGGAAACCTCTAAAAACAAGATCCCTGGTAGCCTTGCTCAAAGGATTGAGCCTGGGTGCAATGGCGATTTTTGTGCTCGGCTTCACTCTTTATCGCGTTTTTGTTACAGGTGATCCAGAGCCGTTCACTATGGGTGCGATAGGCTTAATGGCTCTTGCCGCGAATACGGTCAGCGTCATGCTTCTCACGAAATACCGTGATGGTGACTCCAATGTCCGCTCGGTTTGGCTGTGCAGCCGTAATGATGCCATCGGCAATATTGCCGTCATGATTGCAGGGGCTGGCGTTTTTGCCACTGGAACAATCTGGCCGGATATTGCTGTGGCTTTCGTGATCGCCGGATTGTTCATGCATTCATCCGTCAAAATTACCATTCAGGCTTTGTATGAACGGAGAGAAGATTCTTTGTAATTAATTTTAAGTAAGCACCATTATTTTTCATAAGATATATTATCACTCTTAGAGTAATAAATACGACCCATGGAAAATCTGCCCTTCTTGGTTAAGATTTTCTGTAGTCAAACCTATTATAAACAAGGAGTGAAAAACAATGAAACACTATGTTGGTCTAGATGTATCGCAAGAAGAAACGCATATCTGCGTGATTGATGAAGATGATCGTAAACTTTGGCAGGGTAAATGCTTGTCAACGCCGGAGGCGATTGGAAAGCTGATTCAAGAGTATGCTCCTGCTGCTGCCAAGATTGGTTTGGAGACTGGAAACCTTTCGACATATTTATGGCATGGTTTGCATGACATGGGCTTACCGATCATCTGTATTGACGCTTATCATGCCCATGGTGTTTTAAAGCTTCGTATGAACAAGACGGATAAAAATGACGCGCACGGCATTGCGCAAATCATGCGCTCTGGCTGGTTTAAGGCCGTAAAGGTCAAAAGCTTTGCCAGCCATGAAATACGGGCGCTCTATAAAGCCAGAAGCAGTTTGGTTAGCATGAGAACAGATGTTGTGAACCAGATACGCGGGTGTTTGCGTATCTTTGGTGTTTTTATCAAAGGTATTGCAGGAGTTGGCTTTGAAAAGCGGGTGCAGGAAATTATTGATGAAGGTGGCACATTAGCCGCCCCTCTTCAAGCACAGCTTACAGTATTGAAAACCATCAAAAAAGAGATTGAAGAGCTAGACGAGCTGGTGCTGGATCATGCCTGGGCGTGTCAGTCTTGCCGTGCTTTAATGACCATTCCAGGTGTTGGTCCAATGACGGCGGCGCATTATGTTCTGGCTGTCGACGATGTACAGCGCTTTAAAAAATCAAAGAGCGTTGCCGCTTATTTTGGATTAACGCCAAAGCGTTACCAATCGGGGGATATGGACTTAAACGGCCGCATATCCAAACGTGGGAATAAGATTGTGCGGCACCATTTATATGAAGCCGCAAATATCCTGATGACCCGTGTGAAAAAGCCCTCTTCCCTGCAAGAATGGGGATTAAGGATAGCCAAGCGTTCTGGCATGAAAAAGGCACGGGTGGCTGTTGCAAGAAAGCTATCAGTGATCATGCATCAAATGTTGCTTACAGGTGAATGCTTTGATCCCTATCCAACTGCTAACCAAGGAGTTAAAGCGTATGCGTAAGAGATAAAACACACAAAAAGTTTGCAGTCCTTTAAAACTGTCCCAAAAAGGATTGCCTATGTCCCCTGCCGGGACGAAGGCGATCGGTGAAACCCGAGATTATTGTTGCAGCGAACAGCCTATTCGAACTGGACAAACGAAAAAGCTGATTGCGGATCACTCTTTAGGGAAGCCGAATGCTTGGTACGCTAACATGTGGCAGAAAACCTGACCACGAAGAGATCTATGATACCGGCAATGACAAGGCAATCAAAGGGAGCAACAAAAGAACTGCATTTTTATATTGCATAAGTTTATTAGAGACCTAAAAAGATGAGGTAAAATTTCATTCCCTATCAGTACTTTATGATGATACGGTAATAGTATTTATGGTAATTAACTGATTTCCTGACTTATAAGGTTACTTAATCTTTCGCAAAATTTTAGCTGATATGATAAAAACGTGTTCATTAAAATTTTGAATGAGAGAGTTTTCCCATATGGCATTGGATATTCGAGGCAGCTTAAAAAACACAAAACCAAATATAAAAAACTTCTACATCATAGTAGATGAGCTGCTTTCTAACGCTATTGACTCCTACCTCATTCGCAATAATCAAAATCCTGTTCCAGAGGGCTTGCAAGTCACGTTTTCACTCGAATTTTTTGACAGAGAGCTTGACGGCAATAGTCATGATTTCAAAATTTCTTGCACCGATAACGGTGCTGGTCTTGGTGACGATCAACTTAAAGCTTTTGTTACAAAGGACACCTCCTACAAAGACGACTTGGCCATAGAGGGCATAGGTCAATGTAAAGGCTCTGGTCGCATTCAGTTTTTACACTATTTCTCGAAATTGAGCATTGATAGCATTTACCAGACCGAAGCTGGTTTCCAAAGACGTCGGCTCAATATTGACGACACGGTCGTCAAGGAAATTG
>CAYGQP010000036.1:2968-10515 GCA_964352115.1 uncultured Micavibrio sp.
CTTCAGTACAGAAGATGTTAACAAACAGAAAATCACAACGAAAATTACCTTAGATGTAATGAAAGCGGATATATACGAGAAGATATTTGCTAATAAAAACCTTAGACAAAAATTTTCTGCGGATACACTTAAACATCATGTCATGGTTAATTTCTTGCAACGATTTGTTGGCTTAAAAGAAAGCCTTAGCCATTTTTCTATTGTCTTTAAAACCAAGCATAAAGATTTAGAAGAAGAAGTCAGTCTTAGCCCTCCAGATTTGCCGGAAGTAACAGACATCAAGCCCGTAGAAATTTTTTATAAGGATGCAAACGGACAGAAGACAGATAAATCAGAAAATTTTACGATATCGCATTACAAGTTAGATAAGATGTTATACCGCCTACCCCGCAATGCCGTGGCTTTTTGTGCAAAGTCTTCTCCGGTAAGGTCGATTACTCGCCGTTATCTAAAAACCGGCAAGTTAGAAAATAATGACGTAAACGGGTTCTACCACATTATCCTGATTGAAAGCGGCTATCTGGACCGGCGTGTTAATGAACACCGTGACGGTTTCGATCTCCCGGCGACCCCTGGCAATGCTGATTTATTTCTTGAAAACCTTATTTCAGAAGAAGAAATAAGCGAGGGTATAGACGAAACTATTAATGACATGTTGGCACCTCCGGACTGGGATAAAGAAAAGATTGTTGAGAAGGTCGACTCCAAATATGGTGTTTCCGCTAATATGATTGCTGAAGCTGAGGTTCGCATTCATTATGGTGATACAGAAGACACAGTTGTGAAAAGGGTTCTCGATAAATTTCAAGAACGTATTATTCGCGATACTTCGGAAATTTTTGACATCAAAGAACAAATTGCAAATGCTGAACCTCATAGTGAAGATTTCCGTGAAAAAGTTAATGATCTTGCGTGGAAATACACCTCATCCCTTAAAAGTATCGACATGGCTAATCTTTCACAGCTTGTCGTTCGTCGCGCGGCGATTATTGAAATCTTAGGATTGGCCATTAGCCAGCAGCTTGCTGTTCAACAAGTTGAAGACGGGGAGCGACGTAAGGATGAAAAAATCATCCATAATATCTTTTTCCCGATGGGTAAGGACAACCAAGAAGTAAACGATCACGATATTTGGTTGTTGAGTGAGGAGTATCATTACTACAAATACATTGCTTCCGATAAGCCCCTCTCTAAGATAATCTGGGAGGACGATCAGCCACTGTTTGAAAAAGATATTGATGTTGAAATGCAGAAGATATTTCAAAAAAACATGGATGATAATGCCGGTAAAAGGCCAGACATTGCTCTTTTCAATAAAGAAGGCTCTGCCATTATCATTGAGTTTAAAGCGCCGGGTGTAAGCATGGACGATCATGTTGGTGATTTAATGGAATACTCCCAGCTTTTAGCTGCAAAATCGCAAGGCCGGTTGAGAAAATTTTATGGTTATCTGATAGGCACTGACGTAAATCCGAACAGGATCAGAGGATATACACGCTTTCCAAACAGCAAGGGTTGGTTTGGTACAGAACCTATTATTGAACATTCTACTAACCAGCCTTTGGGTGAACTGTATTCGGAAATTCTTTATTATGAGGATATTGTTGAAAGGGCATCCAAACGTTTGGATGTTTATAAAGGTCGCTTAAATGTCGATCTTTCTTAACCCATTTTACTGAGGTGTGGTTACTAACTGCCCAGATGATTTTTAAGCTCAAAAAACCTCATCCATGTGTCATTTCTTGCTAGTCCTTGTACGTACTATTCGTCCTTACGTGAATATGTGCTGTTTCGTGTGTACTGTTTCATTAGAAGTCTACGACTAGTAAGACTGGTTAAAAATGGCATGTCCCTACAGTCATAAAATTCGCATGGTCACTTATTGTAAAGCTCGAAAAATAAGGTATATTGCTCATAATTAAACGAACAAAAATTTAGGCAAGGCCATGAGCAATATAGTACCAATCAAAACAAAAAAAGAAACCCTGCAGGCATCAGAAAAAAAATGGGGTAAGCAGGTCATGAAAGTGGGCTTTAATATCGTCCCTTCCCTTATATTTAAGGCTCAGAAGCGTTTGGGGCTTACATCTCAGCAACTTGTTGTCTTGCTTCACCTGTCTGATTACTGGTGGGATGCAAGCCGTGATCCTTGGCCGAGTGTTACGACCTTAGCAGATCGTATGGGGCTTGGCCGCCGGCAGGTGCAAAAGATCATTGCCGATCTTGAAACAGCAGGCCTTGTAAGGCGCGTAGGAAGAACGGCCAAACATAAAGGCAAGCTCAGCAATGCCTATGACCTGTCCGGCTTGGTCAAAAAATTGAAAGAATTGGCACCGGAATTTCTGGAAGCGCATAAACAGGCTCAAACCTTGCAAAAAGAAGTGGAAACACCTGTCAGACTAAGAACAAAAAAGAAGAAAGCGAAAAGCGATGAGTGATGATTATTTTAAAGATTTTGACGGATGGTTTCCGCTGAAAAAGCAGATTGAAGAGGACTGTAAAGTGCCGACGATCAATCAGAGGGAAATCTGGTGGTGCTCGATCGGTGTAAATATCGGCATTGAGCAGGACGGTAAAAACAGATTATATGAGCGTCCGGTGCTGGTTGCTCGCAAGTTTAACAACCGTCATTTTTTAGGCGTTCCTTTAACAACGCAGTTAAAGGACTTTCCATTCCGTCCAACTGTATTTTATAGAAACCAGGCAGAAGGTCGGGTTAAAGAAGGTCAGGCTTTGATCTCTCAGATGCGTTCTTACGATGCCATGCGTTTGACCCGCCATATCGCCAAACTCGGTAAAGACCAATTTAATGGCGTTATGGCAGAGATTCGTAATATGTTGGGAGATGCTCAATAAAAAAGCCCCTTTCGGAGCTTCTTTTTTCAGTCACTTCCGAAGAAGTGACAATGTGCCATCAAGGGCAAGTTGTACTTATATTATGGGGCATTGTCTTTTAAAAGTCAATGGAAATTTCCAACATCCTTTGATTTATAAGGGTTTTAAGGAAATTTGAGGTGTGTTTACATACTCGATGTTATCGCGCCCTACTCTGCGGTGAATAAAAAACGTTTACCCCCTACTCCCTAATCGTGTTTGGATATAAAGCTGGAAACCAACGTTCAACAATCTCGATGGGAAAGCCAAGCCTTAAGGCGCTTTTGGGTGTTTCTGAAACAAGCAGCCCTTTCTTTAAGAGCTCAGAGACGACTGTACGCGCTGCGCGTTCCTTGTAACCTGTAACTTCGGGCGCCCTACCCCGCTCGATTTCACCAAATAACAAAACTTCTCTAAGGATTGAATAGCTGCCTTTTGGTAATCGTCCTGCGGCCTGTTCATCCTCAGCATAAAGCTTAACACGCCTTAGAAGCTCTTCAGGCTTCAATATGCTCTCCATGTATTCGACTTGATCAATACAAACTTCTAAAAAGAACTTTGAGAACTCGGTTAGGGATTTTTCTGATAAGGACCCCCTTCCGTCTCTATCGCTTTGTCTTTCAGAATCAGCTGCCATGAGGAGCTGCTTGTATTTTGTAACATTCTTGGCCAAACCACGGGCCACAGACCAGAGTGTGCCCCCTACTCCTTCTCTCATCAGCATAGAATACGACATGAGGCGTGAGACGCGCCCATTGCCATCAATAAAGGGGTGAATCCATAAAAACCTGTGATGCGCGCAAGCCGAGGCAATAATGCGCCTTGGTTTTGAAAGGATTTCTGGTTTATAGGCTTGATCAAAGCGGATCATGAAGTTTTGAACATTGCCTGGCATCGGTGGAATATGCCTCCCTACTTTTACAGGATCTTTTCTGATCTCTCCTGGGACGACTTTAATTTTTTTACCAGTGTCTGGATTTTCAGCCCATAACAGATCATCGGGAAGGCGGCTACAAAACTCATGATGCAGCCATAGCGTATATTCCGTGCTGGCAGGGCTAACTTTGGGATCTTTCCCCTCATCGATCATTCTTTGAACAGCAATATGTGCAACGGCTTCTTCTTGTAAGTTCCGCTTTTCTTTATCGCTCGAATAGTCTTCTGAAAGCGCCCTTTCAATATCCCAAGGGTGTGTATCATGCCCTTCTATTAAATTGGAATAATAGCAATTCATTGAGCGCACCAAATGACCAACGGACAATTGAACAATGGGATTAAGCTGCCGTGCTAGCAGCCCTGATTTTTGGACAAGATCAAAAACAAGATCATCCAGCTCTGAATTGCTTTCAGAGATGATCATAGGCTCCATTAGTCCGACTGGTTCATCCATCTTTTTTGCTTTCTATATTGCCGATATTTTTGCCGCTTAATACATCAATACATACAGTAACTTGAGTATATTTAAAAGAGTATTAATTGCCGATCCTTTTGCCGCTTTATTTTTTATCTTCACAGAAAAATATTATGACCAGTAATGTGCGATGGTTAGGCGCATTTAAAAGATGGATAGAAAGGCTCTATGCCTCAAAATTAGCTCAAAAATGAGTTATAAAAACCCCCCTGTACATTTACATAGCACTTTATATGACGAAATTTGTATGTGTTGCGTGATGAAATTTAGTGCGATCTTCCATCGTCTCAAGGTCGGGATAAACCATATACCTGATTCCAGACCTGATTATACCCGATTTTAAAATAGCATAATGTAAGTTCTAAGCCCCCTGCCCTAGCCAAAGAGCTTTTGCCAGAATGATTTGTTTTCTTCTTCTATCTGTTTTCTGCGTTCGGCCTCTTCGCGGCGTTTTTTAATAGCAACCTCTCTTCTGCGTTTTTGTTCTGCCCGATCTTCTTCTAGGGCTTTTTTAATAGCAGCTTGAGTGATTTTTTCATTTTCTTTGACGGTGGTTTTGAGTTGATTAGCAAAATTCTCTTGTTGTTTTTCGATAAGTTTTTCCCATTTATCACTCCCCTGCCCTTCTGTTTTTTCTCGATGATCTTCTAACAGCGATACAGTTTTTCTTCTCTCTTCTTTTTCTTCGTCTAGCTGCTTTTTTAAATATTCATTTTCTTCTTCAACACGCGCTTTTAGCTGTTTTTCTTTTTCTAATTCAGCTTCCAATCGAATGAGTTTTTCTTTTTCCTCATTAGACAATTGGGTTTTTGCTACATGGGCTGTCACATCTTGTAACTTCTTGTCATTATTTTTACTGTCATGCTTTTTTGATTTCGTCGCGTTGAAATCAATATCGTTCCCATAGACTCTTAAAAGCTCAGAGGCGTCAATTATCTGATTTCCATTAGCGTCTTGCTCTGTGGTTATGGGCTTTTGCTCTATGTGCCGGTAAATCGTTTGTCTTGTGATGCCTACAATTTGTGCAGCTTGGTTGACAGTGTATTTCATGAAAAAATCCTTTGTAACATACAGTAACATATTACAAAAATGTTACTGTAACAAGGCGTGTTATACAATAGAAAACCGCTGCGCCCTGTAACATGTGACAGGATTGTATGTAACAAATAGTAACAGTTACTGTAATATGTTACTGTAACGTGACTGTAACGTTACAAGTCACTTTAGGCATAAATTGTAATATCTGTTTTATATCAATGCATTACAGATGTAACATTTTGTAACAATCGATACGCCACACTTCGTTATTGCGACAGTAACATTAATTTGTTATCGTAACACCATATCGATTCTCGAATCTTTGTTCAAAAAGTTCAATCGGTAGGTCAAAACACCAATAAAAGGAGAAGCAATCAGCTTTCTAAAATCCAGATAATAAAAAACCGCCGTTGGAGCGGCGGTCTTTAAAATACAAAGCGATACTCTGCAATTTCAATACAATCATAGTATCGCTGTGCGAATCGAAATGCAAGTCCGATGTGGCTTTTGCAAAGGATTTTTGCGTCTTTATGCACAGGAATTTAAAAAGCTGGCTTATGATACTATGGAGCAGATATCACACACTGAATCTTCGGGGCTTTGCGCCTCTAAACAGAATAGGGGAGGGCGCATTGCTTCTCCTGAGTTGCGTCATTCTCTTAATCTTTGCGAAGATTTTGCCGGTTTAGAAGAAGAGACTAAGCCGTATGATCTTCTCAATCTCGTGAAGCGCGCCGGTAAATCACTCGGTTTTCGCAAAAACATGATCGAGTTGCTCGATTATTATTTCCGATTTACGCGCGAATGCGATTGGGAGCAGGGAGCACGGCCGATTGTTTTTCAATCCTTGTCTAAAACCGCCATGGATCTGGATGTCTCAGAGCGGCATGTGCGCCGACTGGAGCAAGAGCTCTTTAAAATCGGTGCGCTGAGCTGGCATGATAGCGGTAATCATAAGCGCTATGGCCACCGCGACCCACAATCTGGCCGTATTATCTATGCATTCGGGGTTGATCTTACGCCCTTGGCGTATTTGAAGGCCGAATTAGAGAATGCTCTGCATGAGCAGGAGCTGTATAAACAAGCCTGGAGCGAAACCAAACGCCAAATCTCATGGTATCGCAGCCAAATTCGAGGCGTGATCGCCGAAATCGAGGGGCAGGGCAGGGATGCCAGCCAAATTCAAAGGCGCTATGATGATATTGCTGTGCGCTTATCAGCCAGTATGAGTTTGGAAAGCCTTAGAGCGATCCACGCAGAGCATAAGACTGCTTATGAAGAGCTAATCACTCTTGTTACAACAAGAAACAATAAAGAAATACAAGAAAAAGAGTCCGCCAAAGCGGACTCAAATGTCTTACACTACAAATACTCAAAAAAACCTAAATCTAATAAATTAGATACAAATAGCAGTCCTACGGACAATAGCTTTCAAGAAAGCCGTAGTCGAAGTTCTGAGGGTAAAACCGATAGGACAGGGCATGCAGATCGCGCAGAGCCAGAAAAAAGGGATCAAACAGCAGGGCTAGAGCATATAACCCTCAAACAAATGCTTAATGCTGCATCGATGCGCTTTAGAGAGCATCTTCCCTTATCGAACAGGGCCATGAACCTTAATGATTTTGTTGAAGCAGCGCATAAAACGCGCGGAGAATTGGGGATTTCTCAAAAATCCTGGGGGCAGGCTTGTCAGGAATTGGGCCGCGCAGGGGCTGCAATCTGTGTTTTGCTGGTTGATCAGGCCACGCTGCGGCCGGAAAACCCGGTGCGTAAACCTGCTGCGTATTTCAATTCGATGATTAAGCTTGCCGGCGTAGGGGAGCTACACTTGCAAAAATCCATTATGGGGCTTTTGAAGCGTGAAATTGATGTTGATGCGGCAAACCTAAATGCCCAAATCTTACAGCAGGAAAGGAACTAGAGCTATGTTGTTACAAAAACTAACCAAAACCTTACGTGATTTTGAAAAACAATCCCTTTGTTACCCACACAGGATTTATGAAGGATACGCCTATACGGAATCCGTGCGTGAAAAAGCGGCTGAGACATCGTGTTTATGGATCATTCACCGGATCTTTGCCCTTCAGCACAGCGAGAGAGCGCTTAAAAACTATGATATTCAGCTTTGGGATTTTAAAATCTTTCCGGATCACTCGGTTTTATTGCTTTGCATGAACGGGGCAGGGGAGACGATCTATTATGAACACCGCGATCCCGTGCAATT
>CAYGQP010000037.1:0-10307 GCA_964352115.1 uncultured Micavibrio sp.
AATCAAGACGCCAGGCTTTTTAGGTGGAAGAGGAACTTTTGCACTCGCTACGCGCACTTCATTGAGCTTCGCAAAGCCACGATCAAGAATGGCCGCCATGTGTGCGTTTCTTGAATTGCCTGTGCGGCCGCCAAAAACAACACCAATAATGCGACGATTGTTTTGTACGGCGGAAGCGACCAGATTGAAACCAGAAGCATTGACGTAACCAGTCTTCATACCGTCCATACCATCGTAGCGCCCTAAAAGGCGGTTGTGGTTGCGATATGTTTTGCCCTGGTATGTCCAGGACCGCATTGAAAAATATTTATAATGCTGAGGGTGTTCGTGAATAACATAGCTTGCCATCTTCGCGATGTCGCGCGCTGTGCTGACCTGACGGCGATCATGTAACCCAGTTGCATTCGTGAAGACTGTACGATTCATGCCGATTTCTTTGGCCTTGCGCGTCATCATACGCGCAAAGTTTGATTCTGTACCTCCCAGCTTTTCGGCCATGGCGGCGGCGACATCATTTGCAGACTTTGTCACAAGTGCGTAGATTGCGTCCTTGACTCGTATGGAGCTGCCGGGCTTGAGACCAAGCTTGCTCGGAACCTTGTTTGCCGCATTTTTAGAGATGGGAATTCGTTCATCCAAGCTTAAACGACCCTCATCTATGGCCTCAAACGCCAGAATCAGCGTCATGACCTTTGTCAGTGAGGCGGGATGCAGCTTTTTATCAGCATAGCGTTGATGAAGAATCAGTCCTGTATCGGCATCCATCACAATAGATGCATATTTTGGATTGGCCATAGCGGAGGTGCTGGTTATCAAAACAGCTGATATTGCAAAGAGAAGAGCAAAAACGCACGTGTAAAATGTGCTAAAAATGCGCTGTTTATTAATCATACCAATCCTTCATGCCCACGAATGTGGTTGTATTTTCTTCTTTAATATAATGTTTTTAGACCGTCGCGGACTTAATTAAAAGCTCATAACCCAATGAATACTTAAGTTATCATATCTTTTTTTTCAGGTTTTGTCTACGCGAGTTCCCCCTATCCTAAAGGCGAATCATTTAATTTTTCCTTAACCTTAGGCAAATGCCTTAAGAAACAAAAAATGATGTTTTCCGTTTTCATCCCCGCCTATATGCTGCAGCGCAAAAAAATTCTTGACACGCGGCGGTATATATGAGAAATTAGGTTATGTTGCAGTGCAATATATTTCGTAAAATACCAATGTTTAAGGACATTAAATATGACAACACAGGATAAAGAAGGCCAGATTGATAAAGTTCAGACTGAAGTTTCTAACCAAAATGAAGCCTCTGAACCAGTTCAAAATGAAAAAGCCGAGGAATATTCAACAGTTTCCTCAGAAATTACTGTTGAGACCGATGGGAAAGCTTTGGAAACAACGCCGGAAACTAAGGTCACAGAAGTAAAAGAAAAGAAGGCAAAGAAGAAGTCCGCTAAAAAGGCTGTTGCGAAAACGAAGAGCGCGCCGCAAAAGCCCACAAAGAAGGCTGTTGAAAAGGCAAAGCCGAAAGCTTCACCTAAAGCAGAGCCTGAGGTGATGAAGCAATTGGAGAAATTCGTCGCCGTAACATACAAACACCCGACAACATTTAAAGAAATGGAGACCATTATGACTAAAAATAAAGTACAACTAGATAAACTTGCACAGGAAGCCAACGCGCTTGGGCGCGAAAGCACAGAGGCGTTCATTAAAGCCGGTAATATTTTTGCCAAAGGTTTTGAGGAAATCGTGAAAACATCCATGACAATGGCTCAGGATGCTGCAGAAAAGCAGGCTAAATTTGTAAAAGAAGCGATGAGCACAAAGACACTGAATGAGTGGGCTGAAGTTCAGCACAAAATTGTTCAAACAAATTTTGATGATCTCATGAGCGGTGCCACCAAAATCTCTGAACTCAGCGTTAAAGTTCTGACAGATGGCGTTGAGCCGCTGAACGAGCAGGCGAACAAAGCGATTTTGAAGGCGACAGACGCTATCGCCGCTTAATAGCGTTTCGTAAAAAATCCCCTATAAAAAGCCCGGCTGGTTCATGAGCTGGGCTTTTTTTCATTCCCGCATGTGTATTTTTTTTGGTACAATTGAATATACTGCCATAGTGTTTATATTGAATATGAATAACAAAGCAAAAGCAGAGGCCGAGCGACGACAATCATGTTTTTAGTTGAAAAAATTCAATGGGATAGCACAGTCTACGGTGATGATGAGGATTCTGTCACGCCCGGTGACGGTGGTGTTGATGGCGGGCAGACCGACGGCGAAGAAGAAACCGGTATTTTGCTCAAAACTCGTCCCAAAACCAAAAAACCGGCGATGTATAAGGTTCTTTTGCTGAACGATGATTACACGCCGATGGAATTTGTTGTCCATGTTGTTGAGAAGTTTTTTAGCAAAAACCGTCAGGAGGCCACGGATATTATGCTGCATGTTCACCGCCGCGGGGTGGGTATTTGCGGTGTTTTCACGTTTGAAGTCGCGGAAACAAAAGTGGCCCAGGTCATGGATTTTGCACGGGCCAATGAGCAGCCTCTTCAATGCACCATGGAAAAAGAATAGACCTAACGAATAGACCCAATGAAAAGATAAGGGACTTAAATGCTTTCACGCAATCTTGAACAAACGCTTCACAAAGCTCTGGCGATTGCCAGCGATCGTCATCACGAATATGCGACGCTTGAGCATTTATTGTACTCCCTGACCGAGGATCAGGATGCGATGGCGGTTTTGCGCTCTTGCGGGATTGGAATTCCCGATTTGCAGGACCAGCTTGACCAATATATTGAAAACGAGTTGTCTTATTTGATTAACCATGATGCCGAGGAAGCCAAGCCGACGACAGCGTTTCAGCGTGTGCTACAGCGCGCCGCCATTCATGTGCAGTCCTCAGGCCGGGAAGAGGTAACGGGCGCAAATGTTCTCGTGGCTTTGTTTTCCGAGCGCGAAAGCCATGCTGTTTATTTTCTTCAGGAACAAGATATGACGCGGTTTGATGCGGTAAATTACATCTCGCACGGTATTGCAAAGGTGCCGAATCAAGGCGGTGCAGAACCTGCCAAGACTCCGCGCGGCACAGAAGAGGTAGAGGACAAGATCAAAACGGGTGCGGAAGCGCTGGATGCGTATTGCGTGAATTTGAATGAGCGCGCGAAGCAGGGTAAGATTGACCCGCTGATTGGCCGGGATAAAGAAGTTGAGCGTACAATTCAGGTGCTGTGCCGCCGTTCAAAGAACAATCCGCTTTATGTGGGCGATCCTGGTGTGGGAAAGACGGCCATTGCCGAGGGTTTAGCCAAGAAAATCGTTGAGAAAGAGGTGCCTGAGGTGCTTCAGGATGCAACGATCTATTCGCTGGATATGGGTGCTTTGCTGGCCGGAACGCGCTATCGCGGAGATTTTGAGGAGCGCATTAAAGCTGTTCTTCATGAGCTTGAGGGCATTGATGGCTCGGTTTTGTTTATTGACGAAATTCATACCGTTATTGGCGCGGGGGCTACGTCTGGCGGCGCGATGGATGCATCGAATTTGCTGAAACCTGCGCTGTCCAGCGGGGCTTTACGCTGTGTTGGGTCCACGACCTATAAGGAATACCGCAATTATTTTGAGAAAGACCGGGCGCTCGTGCGTCGCTTCCAGAAAATTGATGTCAAGGAGCCGTCCGTTGAGGATGCGATTGCGATTCTGAAGGGGCTGCGGCCGCATTTCGAAAAGCACCACCATGTGCAATACACGGATGAGGCCATTGAAGCGGCCGTTCAGTTATCTGCGAAATACATTGGCGACCGGAAGCTACCGGACAAGGCCATCGATATCATTGACGAGGTTGGCGCGGCTCAGATGCTGGTGAAACCTGAAGAGCGCAAGCTGATTATCACCAAAGAAGACATTGAAGGCGTTGTGGCCGTGATTGCCCGTATTCATGCAAAATCGATGACTCAAAACGACAAGGAAGCGCTGCAAAATCTGGAGCGTGACCTGAAAACCATGGTGTATGACCAGGATCAGGCGATTGATGTGCTTTGTGATTCGATCAAGATGTCGCGCGCTGGTCTGCGTGATCCGGATAAGCCCATCGGAAGTTATTTGTTTTCCGGTCCCACGGGGGTTGGTAAAACCGAAGTTGCCAAACAACTTGCAAAAACCATGGGCATTGAGCTGACGCGGTTTGATATGAGTGAATATATGGAGCGTCATAGCGTTTCACGTCTAATCGGAACGCCGCCGGGCTATGTGGGGTTTGAGCAGGGCGGATTGATGACGGATAAAATTGATCAAAACCCGCATTGCGTATTGCTGCTTGATGAAATTGAGAAGGCACACCCTGATATTTACAACATTTTGCTTCAGGTCATGGATTACGGGAAGTTAACGGACAATAACGGGAAGACGATTGATTTTCGCAACGTGATCCTGATTATGACGACCAATGCCGGCGCGGCGCAAATGGCTAAGGCCCCTGTTGGGTTTGAGCGGGAAGTGCGCGTTGAGGAAGATACTGAAGCGATCAATAACACCTTCGCGCCGGAATTCCGTAACCGATTGGACGCAATCGTGCCGTTTACAAATCTGAAACCCGAAACGGTGGAGAAGGTGGTTGATAAATTTGTGATCCAGCTCGAAGGTCAGCTCGCGGACAAGAATGTATCCATTGAGTTGTCATCCGAGGCACGGCAGAGACTTGCCGAACTTGGCTATGATCCGGCGATGGGTGCGCGCCCGTTGGGTCGTGTGATTCAGGAACGTGTCAAGCGCCCACTGGCTGAGGAAATTTTATTCGGTAAACTGGAAAAGGGCGGCCTTGTTACGGTTGATTACAAGGACAAGGAATTTACATTTGATGTTGAGGAGCATACTGAAATTCCATCAGAAACGCTTAGTCACATTGATCCTGCCGAAGAAGCCGAAAGTTTGCCTGAATCTGAAGACTTTGAAGAGTAATTCCCTATCGTGCGATGAGCACTTGATAAAATACGCTTGGTACGCTGGATGATGATGAATCAATGCACGCGACCTGCATGCCGTTCGTTTGCGGCGCAACTGTCGCTGTTCCAATTGCCTGGCCATAGGTATAACTGCCCAAGAAATAGTCAGATGCACCCGTGCCGCTTATGTAATTTGGAAATGTGCCGCCAGCTATGTCTTCGGCCAAGTTCAACTGGTTGTTGATCTGGTCACAGAGTGTATCGCTGTCTATCACTAGAAAAGCCGCCAGTTCTGTGCACGCGCTTGTGCTGCAAACAACATTTGGGCTGTTATCTGTGCCGACATTGAAAATCGCTGTTCGCTCATTGAACAACCATGTATTTCCATTTGGTCCGTTTGCATTAAATTTGGCCCGTCCCCCATCCGCGCCAAAGACTTTACACTCATCACGTGTTGCAAATGTGTAATTGGTTGTTTCAGAGTTTTCAAAACTAATTTCAGAATCTGTGCAGCCTTCCGAGATTTGAAGATCCTTAATCGTTTGTCTTAACGTCCTGGAATAATCGATAATCTCTCCGGCCATGAGTCTGGCTTTCTCTTTAGTGATCGTGCCTGTTTGCGCGCCGGATTGCAGCATATTACCCACGGTAAAGCTGAGTGCAGCAAAAAGAATGATGGTGATGAGAATGATAAAGATGACATTTCCACCTTCGTCACGGAAAAGAGAGCTTCGCATCAGTTGTTTGTGGGTTTTATTCATAGTTTATGATTAAATATGAATATGACAGATAGTTCAAACAGCAGTTTCATAAATATTCTTATTGCCGAGGATAATGACGTTAGCCGCGAGTTGATGGCACGCATTCTTAAGACCCAGGATTATAACATTGTTGAGGCAGTTGACGGCCAAAGTGCGATTGATGTTATCAAAACAAAAAACATCGATATGGCTTTTGTGGATATCAATATGGCCCCAAAGGGTGGGTTTGAATTTGTTGAATACTTGTTGGTCCAGGGCATAAAGCTGCCGGTTGTTATTGTGACATCGGATAATTCGAGTGATATTTTGATGAAAGCTAGCGCTTTGGGTATTAGCCAGATCTTACAAAAACCTGTACAGCCAGAACGTCTTCTACAAATTGCGCATCGTATTTTGAAACAATCGGGTTTGAACCCCAGTCCGATGGGTGTGCAAGCGCATAATACAAAATTTTCTCATGAAGACTTGTTGAAGCAAGCCTTGCAACTGGCTGCGGATAATGTGCAAAAGAGAAAAGGTGGCCCATATGGCGCAGTTGTTGCGGATTCTGAGGGGCGGGTTGTTGGCGAAGGTGTGAATGGGACCAAAAGCCGCGCAGACCCGATTGCGCATGCCGAAGTCATGGCGATCCGTCAGGCTTCCGAAAAGCTGGATACGATGGATCTCTCGGCGTGCAGTATTTATTGTGCATGTGAGCCGACAATGATCGGGAAAGCGCTGATTACCAGTGTTGGCATTGAAAAGGTATACTTTGGCTTAAGTGGAGATGAAGTGGCCGTATTGCAAAAGAAAGATGACAAGCTGGCTGAAGAGCTTAAAAAATACATGAATACGGAATTCATAAAGCTATGCCCTGAAGAGGCGAAAGCCATGTTTGAAAAAGCCCTTGGGGTGTAAAGCCTAGTTCAGTTCAAATACCGCATCAATTTCAACAGAAACACCGAGCGGGAGACTTGGCGCGCCAACAGCAAAACGGGCATGGCGGCCCTTATCGCCTAAAACATCGACAATTAAATCAGATGCGCCGTTAATCACTTGGGGTTGGCCTGTGAAATCGGGTGTGCAGTTCACAAATCCACCCAGCTTGACGCATTGCTTTATTCTATCGATATCCCCTCCCACGGCATCATTGATTTGGGCGAGGATATTGAGGGCGCAAGCTTTTGCAGCTTCAACGCCATGTTCTGGCGTTAGATCATCACCTATACGGCCAATGTGCATTTTTTCCCCATTCAGGAATGGAATTTGTCCCGATATGAAGACGTGCGATCCCGTGATGATGTAGGGCACGTAATTGGCCGCTGGTGCTGATACTTTGGGCAATTCATAGCCCAGACTTTTACATTTTTCTGTGATGTTCATGCGTCCTCCGATGTAGGCAGAGGGTAATCACGCATTAAAGGTTTGTAAAGTCAGAATCATCTGTAATAATGCGTGTATCATTTTTAACAAAATAAAGCTTAGCTATGGGATTTTTTAGATTACTTGGCGTTTTGTCACCTGCTCATATTTCTCTGTTCACGTGGACACACCGCGGCGAGATTGTGGGCAAGGACAGCTTTGGGAATAAGTACTATCGCGGAAAAGCGCGACCGGGATATAAACGCGAGCGTCGGTGGGTCATGTATAAAGACGCACCAGAGGCGAGCATGGTCCCGCCGGAATGGCATGGCTGGTTGCATTACCAAACGGATACTGTGCCCAGCGATGATAAATCGTTTCGCCGGCCATGGCAAAAGCCCCATCAACCGAATATGACAGGGACCAATCAGGCATACCGCCCGCCGGGACACGTTTTGAGCGGTGCAAAGCGGGATAAGGCCACCGGGGATTATGAAGCATGGTCGCCGCCAGACTAACATAATGGATCAAAAAACAGGTTTGCGCTGATGGGGAATTTGCGCTAAATCAAATACGAACAAAGATGAGGATTGCACATGAAACGTAGCGTGATTGAAACTGTACTTGGGGCTGTGGTCCTCATTGTTGCTGGATTTTTTCTGCTGTTTAGCTATAAAGCGGCCAATATCGGTGCGGTTGAGGGATATTCTCTGATGGCTGATTTTTCAGGGATTGGTGGTCTTAAAATCGGTGATGAAGTTCAGATTAGTGGCGTGAAAATTGGGACTGTGGCTGCGGTTGATCTTATGCCTGACACATATCTTGCACGCGTCACCATGAGCATTGATTCGGATTACAAATTGCCCAAGGATACGGCGGCTTTAATTAGCTCTGAAAGCTTGCTTGGTGGTAAGTATTTGGCGCTTGAGCCGGGGGCTGATGAGGAATTCTTGGGAGATAAGGGGCGCATTGAGTTTACGCAGGCTCCGCAGAACCTTGAACAGCTTTTGGGGCAATTCATATTCAGCATGCAGGATGATAGTGCCCAGTAAGGCTGTTTTGTTATTCATTACATTTATTGCGTTGCTTGCTTTTGCAGCGCCTTTTCAGAATGCTTCGGCGCGTGAAATGGCTGATCTTCCGGTTGTGAAGTTGCAATCTCTCGATAAAATTACAGCGCGTACACAAACATTTGAAGCGAATGTCGGCAGCACAGTAAAGTTTGGACCGCTATTTATCAAGGTTCAGGCATGTCGTAAGGCTTCTCCCGTTGAACAGCCAGAATCTTCGGCGTTTTTGCAAATTTCTGAAATTACTGAAGATGATCAGGCCGAGTGGGTGTTTTCAGGATGGATGTTTGCGTCATCCCCCGGTTTATCACATATGGATCATCCGATTTATGATGTGTGGGTGCTTGATTGTCTTGAAAAGAAGGAGGTTGCCGCCGCCGAGATCAAGGATGACAATGAGGATTTGCGAGAGGGTGAGGGCGAGATTGCATCTGAAGATGCTCCGGCACAGCCTGAAATCAATGATGATTTTGTTGCGCCCACGGGTGACACAGTTTCCGATGCGCCAAATGCCCAAACGCCATCACAAAGCGACCTTCGGGAAGAAGAAAAGCCTGAGAATACTGGTTTGAATATTCAGGTTCCGCAACGATCGCAAGGCTATGATGCACCGGGTCAGACTGATAATTTGAATGGCATAGAAGTCGAAACGCTAGAATAGTTCAGAGGCAGCCCTTATTTTTTGCTGCGCATTTCTAAATAATCATTTAATATTTCATTTTCTTTCAATCACTTAAGGTGAAAGTATGCTTTGCTTTTTGCTGCACTATTCAGGACGGCCTTGTATTCAGCATGAGGGATTTCGTAGACGCCAAATTGAATCAGGTGGTCATTTACAAATTGTGTATCCAGAAGGGTAAACCCGCCCTTCCATAAACGGGCTGCCAAATGAACGAGGGCGATTTTGCTGGCATCAGTGGCGCGTGAAAACATACTTTCGCCGAAGAACGCGGAGCCTATGGCCATACCATACAACCCGCCAACAAGCTTATGATCTTCCCAGCATTCCACACTGTGCGCATGGCCAAGATCATGAAGTTTGCAGAAAATATCTATAATGGGTTCATTGATCCATGTTTCGGGTCGGTCAGGCGACGGGGCTGCGCACAATTTTATGACTTGGTTAAAATCTGAATCTATTCGGACCTCATAGGGGGATTTTTTTACGGTTTTGATTAAAGATTTTGGGATATGTAGATCGGTGATCGATAATTGCCCGCGCATATCCGGGCAAACCCAGTGAATAAAGGGGCTTCCGGCGTTATAAGCCATGGGAAACAGACCTTGCTTATAGGCTTCGATCATTAATTCTGGTGTCAGAACCAGCTGCATTTCGTCATTCCCGTTTCTATTTTCAATGCGTCACTTTTGTCCATCGAAAAACAAAGCAACGATAACTTGATTATGCCAGAAAGTCGGAAAAGTTACGATTTTTATGATTTTGAGTGTTTTTCGGCGAGCTTTTTCTCAAGCCAATGAATGGTGTAATCACCGCTCAGAAATTCGGGTTGTTCCGTAATCCAGTAATGCAGAGGAAGCGTTGTTTTAATACCTTCGATCACGGTTTCGCGAATGGCGCGGCGTAAGCGGCGAATGCATTCCTCACGGTTGCGGCCGTGGACGATGAGTTTTCCAACCATTGAGTCGTAATATGGCGGAATAGAATATCCCGTGTAAATTGCAGAATCAAAGCGTACGCCCAAGCCACCCGGCGCATGGAATTGAGTGATTTTCCCAGGGGAGGGCATAAATGTGTCGGGGTCCTCGGCATTGATACGAATTTCAATAGCATGGCCGCGGAATTTGATCCCGTTTTTGCGCTTAAGCGTAAGCTCCTCGCCATTGGCGACGCGAATTTGCTCAGCGATCAGATCAATGCCGGTAATCATCTCTGTGACCGGATGTTCGACCTGAATGCGAGTGTTCATTTCCATGAAATAAAATTCGCCGTTTTCATAGAGAAATTCGATGGTTCCAGCGCCGCGATACCCCATTTTGCGAATTGTTTCAGCTGCGAGCACGCCAATTTTATCGCGTTCCTTGTCTTTTAGAACAGGGGAAGGGCCTTCCTCAATTAATTTTTGATGGCGGCGTTGAATTGAGCAATCGCGCTCGCCTAAATGCATGGCGTTGCCATGTTCATCGCCAAAGACTTGAATTTGAATATGACGAGGTTTTTCAAGAAATTTTTCATT
>CAYGQP010000038.1:0-10260 GCA_964352115.1 uncultured Micavibrio sp.
CTTCAAGAATTTGGGCTGTCCGTCGTTGTTTTTATCGACAACAAGCTACAAATTTTAGGGCCGGATAATACAATCAAGCCCGTTGATCCGAATACTGCCATCGTGGAGCAACCAAAATTGGGATCAGCAGCAGAGGAGTTAGACCCCTCACAACCACGTTTAGCCGTAGGATTTGACATGGCGGCGAATCAACCAGCCCCAACTACGCAAGCCCCTCAACCGAAGCCAGCTCTGGCGGCCCTAAAACCCGAAGAGGTTGAACCGACAATGAGCACAGGAGTCAGGGCATAAGAAATGGTAAGAATCAGAAGGTGTGACGATGGTAGATAGAAGAGATAACGAACTAGGCAGGCGGCTAGATAGCGGCATTGATTATGCCGCTAATGGCGAAGAGTTGGGGCGGAATCACGCACGCATGGAAGAAACGCGTGCTGCTCGCGAGCCAGGCATGTTTGATGGATTTAGCATTCCGAACTTTCTCAAAGAACTTAGCAATATCTTTCATGCCTTTGCGCCCTTGTTTACAGGAAATATGGCTGAATTTGATCGTCGCGCAAACGCATTGTGGGGGCATCATATGGGTCGCAACGCACCGAACAAGCCCGCAGATCCGACTGACGTGATCTTCAGGGATGATACAGCAAATAGCGACAATGATGCCAATGAAGGAGTAACACCGCGTGAAGTGCGTCCAGATTACCTTAGATACGTTGAAAGCACAGACGCTGAACATGTTGTTGCAAGTGCGTCAGGCCCTCCTACAGGCGATACAGCCGATTCATTAGGTCTCAAAAGCGATCGATTAAACGAAGCCAGCGCAGATTTCGGTCGACAATATGCTCAGGCGCGAGGAAATGTGGATCCTTCCAACCCTGAGCTGTCATTAACAGAGCGATTCGCCCATGCAGGGGCACCAGATTCCACTGCTTCGGAAGGCGAGACATACAAGTTTCCTGCGCCGGAAGGCTTTGGGCAAAAAATAGCTTAGCCACTGAAAAATCACTAAAAATTAACAACTCATTAACCTTTTGGCTCGTGTTTGGCATGAGGCTTTTTTTAAGGTGTGCGTATGGCCATGTACGCATAAAGACAAAAAATCAGCAAAAATAATTAAAAATACGATACGAGTAGTTTTAAAATTATTTCTTGCTGTTATGCACACGTATAAAGAGATACATATACCATAATAAGCGGCAGCGTTATTGAAAACTATTTTTTACCTCGCTTTATTTGAGTGATGTACCTGTAAATAACTCATCAATGCAATCAGCAGAGAATACAAAATGGGAAGAAAAGCAAAATCACCCCGATTATGGGGTGATTCATAAATTTTTAACGATTACAAAGCAAATTTGAGGGCAGCATGAGCGCCCGTCAATGCAAATTATGCGGCGGCACGAGCACCCAAAAGCGCCTCGACTGCTGCACGTTCCTCACGCAACTCCTTATCTGTGGCATCCATGCGCGCGCGGGAGAAATCATTGACCTCTAGCCCCTGTACGATCTCATATTTTCCACTTTTACACGTCACGGGGAAGCCATATATGATTCCTGGCTCAATCCCGTATGATCCGTCGGACGGCACAGCCATGGAAACCCAATCGCCCTCCGGTGTGCCCAGCGCCCAGTTGCGCATATGGTCAATCGCCGCAGAGGCGGCCGAGGCGGCAGATGATGCACCGCGAGCCTTGATAATCGCCGCACCGCGTTGCTGAACATCGGGTATAAAGGTGTTTTCGTACCAGCCCTGATCGACTTTCGATAGCGCCGCCTCACCCTTGACTGTGCAATTATGCAAATCCGGGTACTGCGTGGAGCTATGATTACCCCAGATGATCATCTTTTTGATATCGGTTGAATGCGTGCCGGTTTTTTCGGCTAACTGGCTCATGGCGCGGTTATGATCCAGGCGCACCATAGCCGTGAAGTTGGCGGGATCAAGATCAGGCGCATTTTGCTGAGCGATGAGTGCGTTTGTATTCGCCGGGTTGCCAACAACTACAACCTTGATGTCGCGGCTGGCGTGATCATTCATGGCCTTGCCTTGTGGGCCAAAAATCCCGCCATTGGCAGAAAGAAGATCAGAGCGCTCCATACCTTCCTTGCGCGGCATTGCGCCAACCAACATCGCGTAATCCGCATCCTTGAACGCGACATTTGCATCATCGGTTGCGACAATACCATGAAGCAGAGGAAATGCGCCATCATTCAGCTCCATCACCACGCCCTCAAGCGCGCCCAATGCGGGGGTGATTTCAAGCAAATGCAAAATAACCGGTTGATCCGGTCCCAACATATCACCGGCGGCGATGCGAAAGAGAAGAGCGTATCCGATTTGACCTGCGGCCCCGGTGACCACAACGCGCACTGGTGATTTCATGAGTATAGTTCCTTTATTAGATGTGTTTAGGTTTTAAATTCTGCAATACAGACTAAGCTGAACAGGGCCTAAACTCAAGCCGACTTTAAACCTAAAAATTCGAGCTGCCAGTTGAGTTCGTCTTCGGTCAGGGGGTATTCGGTGCCGCCCTTGGGATTGAGAAGCTCCTTTGGCGGAACATGGCCGAGATCCTTTTGCAGCTGGTACGCCATGCGCATAGAGAGGCCCGTATGCCAGGCCAGGGCAACAATCGGCTTTGGGGCCTGCATTTCAAATATAGTTTTAACCTGTTGAATTGTGGTTTTACCCAAATAGGCCATCGCGGCATAAACAAATTCTCGATCGCGCATGCCCAGCGCATCGGAAATGGTTTCTTCGTTTAAATTGCCTTCTTTAATAAGGCGCTTCAGGCGATCTTCTATCGTTTCGCCCTTTTCGATCTGCTTTTCTTCTTCCGCAGCAAAATCCATACGGCGACGAAAAACTGCAGCAATTTCTTCAGTCTCATTCGGGTCAAAATCTTCGCGATTCATCAGAATTTCGCGCACAGAAGCATCGATAAATTCAGCCAGTTGTTTTGCGACAGACATCGGCAAAGATTTGCGCAGCGCCATTGGTTTTTGCCATTCCTTGAACGTCCGGGCCTTTTCCACGATGGTCTGAAGCACGTGTTCCGTGATTTTCGCCATTTGGTTTTCAATTAGAACCGTACCGCCCGGCACATCCTCGACATCAATCACGGCCTCTGACACCTCTTCGCTAACCGGTTTTCGCGCGGCAATGGCCTGCACAACCCAGCTTGCCGGATGCGTGCTGAGGATGTCCAATAAATCCTCGTCCGATAATGCTGCACAAAACCGCAATATAGGTTCGGATACCTCCTGCTCCACGTCTCGCGCCAATTGTCCAGCGACCTTGGGCGGGGTTAGGGCATGGTCCTTTAGCGTGCTGGATAATGCTGTGCGGATTTTAAGCACCTCATCCAGCGCCAAAGTCCCCAAAGCCTGAACTGCATAGGCATAAAGCTGGGAATGTTTGTCCTTCGATAAATCCGGGAGAAGATCCACTAAACGCGCAGCCAGAGCCAAACGCACGTCCACATCCTGGTCTGCGGCCAGAATCGGCGACGCATGAACAGGCATGGATTTGTTTTTAGCAACCGCACGCCGGACATCAGGGTCAGGGTCAGATTCCGCGAGATAATACAGAATTTCCTTCTTCGTTGACGCGTCCTTCGCCAAGCTCATGCGGCGCTTACGATCAGCGGAGCTTAAATCCTCCTTCTGTTCGCCGTAGGCCTTTGGCCGTTTTGAAAACATCTTTCTGATAAAGGGCATAGAATAAGTATTCGTCTTTTTTTTAAGCGCGCTTTGCAAAATTTCCTCGGACTAATGAAGTTTATATGAACAATATTCGCTAGGGGCAAGCCCCTCGGCACATCATTTTTTTCATTGTATGTAATCCATGCAAAAACAGGGCCATATCCGGCAATTTTAAGGAAGAAAGAGCAAAAACACCTCTAGGCAGCCTTTTCCAGCCATTCTGTGCTTTGCATCTCCATCAGGCGTGAAATCGTGCGTTCAAATTCAAATGCGTGATCATGACCGAAATACAAGCGGTCTGGCGCGGCATCGGCTGTGACAATCAGGCGGTTTTGGTTCTCGTAGAGGGCATCAATAAGCGTCATTAGGCGCTTTGCCTCATTACGGCGGTCATATCCCAGCTTCGGGATGCCCTCCAGGAAAATTGTGCCATATGTCTTCGCTATGGCGATATAATCTTCCGCGCCGTGGGGGTTCTCACAAAGCTGGGCGAAGGAAAAGCGCGCAACGCCCTTAGCCTGCGCCTCAACGGCGATAACACGGCCCTTAACCGTGATTTCTGCCTCATCCGGTGCGGCGCAATCGGTGAGTTTTTCAAACAACTCATCAATACGGCGCTGCGTATGCTCGCCCAGTGGCCAAAAATATGACCCCTCGGACCGCAGAAACTGAGCGCGGTAATCAATTGGGCTATCAAGGTGCACGATATTTAATCTGTTTTTCAAAAGCTCAATGAAGGGCAAAAATCGCTCACGTTGAAGTCCGCCTTTATATAAGTCATCCGGTGGCCAGTTGGATGTTGCCACAACCAAAACATCGCGATCAAATAGCGCCGTGAATAAACGCCCCAAAATCATCGCATCGGCCACATCGGTGACATGAAATTCATCGAAACATAAAACCCGGGATCGCTCGGATATTCGGGAAGCGAGTGATGGCAGTGCCTCATCCACGCCCTCGGTCACATCATATTCGCTGCGGCGTTCATGCAAGTAGTTATGGACCTCAATCATAAATTCATGGAAATGCACCCTTTCCTTTCGGATATCATCTGGCAGGCAACCGTAAAATAAATCCATTAGCATCGATTTACCGCGCCCTACTCCGCCATGCATATAGACGCCCTTTGGCGATTCATCCTTGGATTTTACAAGCCCCGTCAGCCGCTCAAAGAAGTTTTCGGGCGGTGCTTTATGGGCAGCCACAATCGCATCAAAGAGACCCTGAAGAACCTCAATTGCTTCTTTTTGAACCTTATCCGGGTTCAATTCGCCACTCTTGAGGCGTTTTTGGTAGACTTCAGTCGGGCTGGACATGGCGCACGAGAAGTATTGAAAGTTCATATAGCAGCATGATCGGCACAGCCAGCAATACCTGACTCATGACATCAGGCGGGGTGAGAAACGCGGCCACAGCAAAGGTGACAATGATGGCGTATTTTCGCTGTGCTGCCAGCCATTTTGCCGAAACCATTCCCGCCTTGCCCATAAGCGTCAGGAGAACCGGAAGTTGGAAACACAGACCAAAGGCAAAGATCAATGTCATAATGAGATCGAGATATTCACTCACGCGGGCCTCAAGTTGGATAGCGAGACCGTTTTCACCACCCGGTGTTTGAAAACTCAGGAAGAACGGCCAGGCCATCGGCAGAACCACGAAATAGACACACGCCGCGCCCAGAAAAAACAAGATCGGCGTGGCAATGAGAAACGGCAGGAAGGCCTTTCGTTCGCTTTTATATAACCCAGGCGCAAGAAAGCCCCATAGCTGGGTCAAAAGAACCGGAAACGTCAAAAAGATTCCGGCGAAAAATGCGACCCGAACATAGGTGAAAAACGCCTCTGTCAGTCCAGTATAGATGAGTCGCTGCGAGTCATTTGGCCCCATAGCATCGGCGAGGGGCTGAACCAAAAATGCATATATCTGATCCACGAAGATAAAGCAGATACATGTACCAATGATCATCGCACCGAACGTCCAGAGTAATCTCTGGCGCAGTTCAATCAAATGGGAAGCCAACGGCTTCTTCTCTTCTTCTGACATGTCGTGCGTGACTTTGGAGGCAAGATCAGGCGGCGCGTTAGTCATTCTTTTGCTCTCCCTTTTCGCTCTGCCCGTCTTTGTCGTCAATATGCGGTGCGTGCGGCTCAGGCAATGGCTGCATAACATCCTCATCCGCCGCGCTTTCATCGAACTCTTTGGCTTCGAAATTCACCTGCTGGCGAATATCGGCGAGATCAGATTGCCGAAGGAATTCATCAAATTGTTGGGTAAAGGCATAGCGTACATATTGCAAACGCCGTACGAGACGGCCAAGGCCTAGCATCACTTTTGGAATATCCTGCGGCCCGATCACAAAGACTGCGATCGCGATAATCATCAATAATTCTACGAACCCAAAATCGAGCATGCTTTTGAATTAGCATGGTTTTGGGAGATGGGGAAGCCGATTGATTAAATAGAAGGTTCAGGCGTGGACAAGTAATCACTCGAACCGATGAAAGGCTTTGATCGCGCGTAGCGTTCATTCATTCTCGTGAGAAAATCAGCCTGTTTGGCCTCAGCTTCATCAAGCTGAGCTCTTAGTGCATAAAGGGCATCTTCCCAGGTATCTGCGCGATCACCATAAAAAATCTCCAGGCCATGATCAGACTGGATAACATCCAGAAAATAAGCAAGAGTTCGCGCTTCATCAATTACAGCGTCAAAATGGTTATTGGTATCTATATGATCAGAAACCACAAGCTCATAACTCATTTGACCTTTTTCATCCACCATAAGTTTTTTCAGCCAAACAACTCCTATTCTCTCGTCAAATACAACAAATGGGTCTGTTGGTATATTTTCTTGTCCAGCAAGTTCTTTCATTGAAAGAAAAACGCGCTCTGAGAAGGCAAATATTAAAAGCTCTTCATCATTTTCGCACACAACACCAAGCTCGATCTCTTGACCATCCTCTGTAGTTATTGGTTCGAGCACAAAAATGCCGCCATTCCATCTGGCTGCATAACTTACATTCCCAAATCCTATTTGTTTATCAAAAGCGTGCTGGTCCATCCTGCTCTCATTCAATTAAGCGCAAGACTGCTTACCATAATGATAGATTGTTTGCTATAAAAAACTAAGATGTTTTGTCTTTGGAAGTTTCGTCCGTAACAGATTTTGAACCTTCATCCTCATCCTTGAGACCTTTTTTGAAGCTCTTAATCCCCTTTGCGAGGTTTTCTGCAATACCGGGCAAGCGGGACGCGCCAAATACAAGAAGGATCAACAGGACGACAATTAAAATCTGCGGTAAACCGGGGGCCATAGTCTATAATTCCTCTAATTCTTTTTCTTCAAGTTCTTCAACGGACGTATCTTGCTCTAATTCTTCTTCGGAATCAAACAAATCTCCTGATTCATCTGTCGTGCCCGGAATGGCATCGATGGCGGGGCGGCGGTCGAGTAAGCCCGACGCCTTAAGCTCATCCAGACCGGGCAGATCAACAATCGAACCGAGCGAGAATTGATCCAGAAATGCCGGTGCCGTTGTCCATGTAATTGGTCGCCCAGGGGTCTCACGGCGCGGGCCGGGCTTTATCCAGCCAGCCTCAATCAAAAGATCAAGCGTACCTCTATGCGTTGCGACACCGCGGATATTCTCAATCTCAGCACGGGTGACAGGCTGATGATAGGCAATAATCGCCAACGTTTCCATCGCGGCGCGGGATAGTTTACGCTGCACGTTTTTCTCCAGCGCCAAGCGCTCACCAAGATCAGATGCTGTGCGGAAGGCCCACATGCCCTCCATCTCCACCAATTCAACGCCGCGCCCATCATAATCACGCTTAAGCTGCATCAGAAGTGTGCCCACATCAGTGCCTTCCGGCATGCGCTCATGCAGCGCCAAGGTGCTGAGTGGCTCAACGGCAGCAAAGAGGACAGCTTCGAGCAGGCGTTTAAGATCTATATCTTCGCTCATTTGATCATTGTTCATTCGCCGGCCCCCAACATACGCATATAAACTGGGCGGAAAAGACCATCCTGCTTCATTTCCAGCCTGCCCTGCTTCGCGAGCTCAAGGCTGGCCGTTAACGTTGAGGCCAAAGCGGAGCGGCCATAGAGCCTGTCTTTAATCCGTTCCGGCATAAAGCTTTCCAGCGTGGCCCAAACACTATTCAAACCCTTTCGCGGCAAACTGCCGAGCATTTTCGTCAATCGGTGCAGCGCATCTTCGGTCGACATAACCTGGAACTCAGGCAGGTCATAATGCGCATTATCGTGGCGGCGCTGTATGTCACCATAGGATTTGAGGAGATCATAGAGCGTCACATTCCACTGTGTATTGGTCTCGGTGCTCAGTCCCTCCGGCATACCACGCGGAAAAACATCCTGCCCTAATTGCGGTTGATCGCGCAAACGCTCCGCTGCGTCCTGCATAGCCTCAAGGCGGCGGAGTTGAAATTGCAGGGCTTCGGCGATATCTTCGGCGCTGGCCTCAATCTCGTCATCCTGGCTGGGCAGTAATAGACGGGACTTCAGATACGCCAGCCATGCGGCCATGACGAGATATTCCGCTGCGAGCTCAAGATTAAGCTCCTTCGCTCGTTCAACGAATTGGAGATATTGCCGTGCGAGCTGAAGAATTGAAATTTTGGTTAGATCAACCTTTTGTGAGCGCGCGAGTTCAAGAAGCACGCTGATCGGGCCTTCAAACCCGTCAATGTCAAGCAGGAGCGCGTCAGCCTCGTGCATGCCCGGTTGTTCAGGCACGCGCGGTGCATCTTCTACGAAGGTTTGGTCTGCAGCACTATTGGTCATGCCGCCATTTTCCGGAATTGTGCGCTTTTTTGCAAGCGTTTCAGCGCTGGCACGCTCAATTTAGGCAATGATTCAGCCATTTTTTCCATGGTTTCGAGCTTCGCCCAACAATAAAGTGCGACATCAACGCCAGATTCAAGCGTTTTGAGTGCCCGCTTATCAATCGTCCCGTAGGATTTCAGCGCGTCCATATCCAGATCATCACTAATCAGCAGGCCCTCAAATCCAATATGGCGGCGGATCACGTCTTCGATTACAGCTTTTGACATTGTGGCCGGGTGATCCGGGTCAATGCGCGGGTATACAATGTGACTGGTCATACCCCAAATAGCCGATGATTCCGGGCTTTCAGCGATACGCTGAAAAGGAAGAAAATCGAGGTCCTCCAATTCATTCTGCGCCGCATCCACAATGGGCAGCGCTTCATGACTGTCTATTGTTGCCCTGCCCTGGCCTGGCATATGTTTGATTACAGGTGTGATGCCGTTCTTGATAAGATTGCGACACACGGAAATGCCCAAACGGGAGACGATATCCGGATCAGATGAAAAAGCGCGATCACCAATCGCTTCATGCGTATCATCAAACAAAATATCCAGTACAGGAGCGCAATTGACGTTGATGCCCGCGTCCTGAAGCTCCTCTGCCATTTGCAGGATCGTAAAACGCAGATCGCCAAGTGCGCTGTCCATGTCGAGCGCCGCAAGATCGCCAAAGGTCTTCATCGCCGCATGTTCACGCCAGCGTGGTGGCTGCATACGTTGCACGCGCCCGCCTTCCTGGTCAATCAGGATCGGGCAGTCACGGCCAAGCGTGTCTTTCAGCTCGTTCGTCAATGCCCTTAGCTGGTCGGGGCTTTCGATATTACGGCCAAAAAGAATAAACCCCAAAGGGTTTGCATTTTTAAAAAAGACCTTTTCATCTGCAGTCAACTTTAAACCACTGGCCGAAAAAATAACGGCGCGGGCATTCTCCGCACCGTCAGCAAAATTAGAGTTTGAGACCTTATTTGACAACGAGGCAGCCATTTGGATTTACCGATTTAATTTGTTCACAAATTGATACGGCCCCATCCTTTTCAAACGGTCCGGCCTGAATGCGATAAAACGTGCCACGATCACCAAGTTCAGCCCTTTGGACACGGTGGGGCGCATTGTCCAGCATCGATGGATAACGGGTTTGGAGTTTCGCCCATTCCGCATCGGAGCGTGCCTGATCCGTGATGCTCGACAGCTGCACATAAAAACGGCGCGCACCAGATGCAAAGCCAGAAGCTGGCTCAACAGATGAGGCCTCGGCGGCGGCAGATGCAGGAGGTTCCTGCGCAGGAATTGATTTTGGTGCGGCCTCGCTTGCTTGCTCCAGCGCATTACGAACAAAGGCCAGGGTTTCCGGTGATGACCCAGGGGCATGAAGCGCGGATGGGCGCTCCAACGTATCAGGTTTTTTCGATGGCTTTGGTGTATTCGCTACTGAGGCTTGATTAACCTCTGGCTCTGAATCCAATGTTTCAGGCTGCGCATTGATCACGAGGTTTTCCAGTTTTTTTGTCGCCTGCGTTGCGCCTTCATCAGATGCGGCAACGATTTGAGCCGTTTCGGGTGATTTATCTCCGGAGCCTGCCAGCAGGTTTTTCGGCATCGGTTTTTCTTCCATGATTTCGCTGGCTTCCTTTGAAAATTCCTCAAGCTTATCAACTGGTTGCTCTGAAAGTAAATTTTCAACAGGCGCAGATTCGCCCATGGTTTTTCCTCG
>CAYGQP010000039.1:0-10170 GCA_964352115.1 uncultured Micavibrio sp.
GCTAGATATTAATCCTGACTTGGCTGCTTTGCTGGCTGCCTCAGATATCGTGATCGACTTCAATTCGAACACAGGTCAACTCAATATTGATTTTGCTGATTTATTTAGTAGCGGTCTTATCACACCTGAAGACTCTGAAATCTTCGATATCTCCGTGTTTGCGATTGATCAGGATGGCGGGGTGAGCGACACGTTTACGCTCAACCTCAATATTTTCAACACTGGTACTCTGGAGTCAGGGAGCGCCACACTTGATCAATTCTCAACAATTGGTTCGGGTGTCTTTACCACGGGCAATGATGAATCATTCATTTTCTTCAGTGAAAATGACGGCCAACAATTATTGACGATAACTGGTCAAGATGATGTATTTGTCCGCACAGATGATGAGGGCGAAAACATCATTACAATTGATAGCAACTCCTTTAACACGACAATTGTTGGCGGGGATGCTGTTGATAAAATCATTGTGAATGAAGCAAAAGGTCTCGATCTCTTTGCAGGCGGTGGGAATGATATAATAACATTTGGCAATAATGTGGTCGTTAATCATCTTGAAACAGCCCAAACTGATGCGGAAGCTGCAAATATTTACGGGGGCGGCCAAAATGTTCAGGTTGGGTCAACCCAATTTGCGAGTGGGTTAGATTTATTAAACAGTATTCTATCTGATCCTGCGTCGGCATCAGGAAGTGGAACTGGCTTCAATGATAATTCAGGCAACAACATTGAATTTGGTGATACACTAGAAATTGCTCCGAGTATTTCGCAAGCACCAAATACAATCGACTTTGCAGAAATCTCTAGCTCAAACAACCAGATATCTGGAATTGAAGTCATAGATGCGAGCAATGGAATTAACAATGAAATCGTACTTAATCTGCAAAGTGTTATTGATTTAACAGGTCCATCTAACTTTCTAGTCATTAATCTCGACGCAGGCGATACATTGACCCTTTTAGATTTTGATGAAACGAACATTGCCCAAGACAACCTGCAGATTGATATGGATGGCAACGGCACCCCAGAGGTCTATGATCTTTATTATGTTGATGGTGTAACACTTCTCATTCAAGATACAGGATCAGAAGTCGGGGGCACCCAAGCGGTATAATAAACAAATACTATAAAAATATAACTATGAAAAAGCGGCCCTTTTGAGGCCGCTTTTTAGCTGTACTATATATATCAAAATCCGAAGTCGATTTACATTCTGCGACGAGGCGCAGCAAGACCAGCAGCTCCTAAAAGTAATGCTGTTGTAGCTGGTGCAGGAACAATTGAGAAATTTCCATTCAGTTTGCCCATATCACCATAGCGATTAAGATCAAATACGACATTGTCATCCAGAGAATCAAAATCTGCGTCCAATAAGGATGTTAGCTCGTCAGTATCAAACACACCACTTCCTTGTGAACCCCAAGAAAACGCTGTATCTGAAAGAGAAGACAGGTCATTAATGCTTGAACCTCCATTAAAAACATCTAAGTCTCCCCCAAAAATATCATTTCCTATAAACAAACTTCCGCCTGTCGCCGTGAACTCTTGACCGTCAATGGTCCAAAATATTAAAAAATTACTTGACCCTATGTTGTACTGACCAAATGCATCATCTCCGTTTAGGTCCGGAAATAATTCTGGATTTAAAACATAGATATCCGCATCTGCTTCCATTCCTGCAGTCAAGCCTCCAATAGCGCTCTCAGTGACAGTGCCATCATAATGGATGTATGGCCCATCAGGACGAACAATCCCCGCCTGCGCGTCATTTGCCGGTGCGGCGATTGCGATTGCGGACCCTAGCAAAAGCCCTGCTGCTGGTCCGTTGAATTTCATTTGTGGTGCTACCATGATATATACCCCTTTAATGTATAAATACTCTAGTTTAACTCATTAAATGCGCAGTATTGCGCTAAACCTTATGTCTATACGTGTAGGATATTTATGAAAAAAAAGTCAAGACCTTTATTCATAAGCTTCCTTACGTCCCGTCTGTGATTCTGTTCTTTATTATTTTGAAGATTATTATTTTGACTATGGTTTTAATATAATAATTCAAGTCCTCATGCAAGGACTTTCCCGCTCGCGGGCCTCAGCTATAACAGCACACGCTCAACAGCCGATTTCCAGCCCTTATAGAGCAATTCCCGGTCATTTCGCGACATATGAGGCTCATAGCGTTTTTCTGGCCTCCAGCGGCTTGAAATAGCCTCCAGATCCTCGAATATGCCCATATGCAGCGCTGCAAGACACGCCGCGCCCCACGCGGTTGTTTCGGCCACATGAGGAATTTCAACGGGTTTGCCAAGCATATCGGCCAAAAACTGGCACACAAAGACATTGGCCACTAGCCCCCCATCGGCACGGATGACGTCAGGATCCGTACCCGCATCAGCCTGCATCGCGCCCATAAGATCCTGCGTCTGGTAGGCCTGTGCCTCCAGCGCGGCGCGGACGATATGTGCAGCGCTCGTTTCCCGGCTCAGCCCCGTGATCAGGGCCTTAGCGTCCGGTTGCCAATATGGCGCGCCCAGCCCCGTGAAGGCCGGAACAAAATATACGCCGTTGTTATCCTCAACGCTTGTGGCCATATCCTCGCTTTTTGCGGCATGGTCAAACAGCCCCAGGCCATCGCGAAGCCATTGCACAGCTGCGCCAGCCACGAAGATTGAGCCTTCTATTGCGTATGTAATCTTGCCGTTTAAACGATAGGCCGGGGTCGTGAGCAGACGATTTTGAGACACCTTGAATGCATCACCAATGTTCATCAGCGCGAAACACCCCGTTCCGTATGTTGATTTGATCATGCCCGGAGAGAAACAGGCCTGACCAATAAGGGCAGCCTGTTGGTCCCCTGCAATACCGCCGATTTGGATGGCAGACCCAACAATTTCGGGATCAGTCACTCCGAAATCAGCCGCGCAATCCTGAACTACCGGTAAGAGTGAATGAGGAATGTTGAAGAGCGCGAGCAATTCGTCATCCCATTTTTGATCCACGATGTTATAGAGCATAGTGCGCGATGCGTTCGTGACATCCGTCGCGTGAAGTTTGCCGCCCGTCAGGCGCCAGAGCAGATAAGTGTCAATCGTGCCGAAAGCAAGGCTGCCTTGAGACGCGCTTTGCCTTGCTCCGTCAACATTATCGAGTATCCAGGCCATTTTTGTGGCAGAAAAATATGGATCGAGCAAAAGCCCGGTTTTACGTTGGATCAAGTCCTCATGACCCGCATCTTTAAGAGATTGGCAACGATCAGCGGTGCGACGATCCTGCCAGACAATGGCGTTATAGATGGGTTTTCCCGTTTCGCGGTCCCATATCACCGTGGTTTCTCGCTGATTGGTTATACCTATGGCCGTGGGAGGCGTTTTTGCAGCGCTCAGGATCTCCTGACACGCCCAAAGTGTATCAGCCCAAATATCTTCGGGGTTTTGTTCCACCCAGCCCTTATGGGGGTAGTGCAACGTTAATTCCCTTTGCTTTAAATCCAGAATATCGCCGTCTAGAGAGAACAAAATTGCTCTTGATGATGTTGTGCCCTGATCAATGGCCAATATTGTTTCTGCGGTCATGTTTTATTCATCTTTTTCAATATCTTAGGGATAAGCTCCTCAAGCGCCTTTATTGTGTCTTTTGAGACATGCATGCCGAGCTTTGATCGCCGCCAAAGGATATCCTCCGCCGTGCGGGCAAACTCATAATGCAGCAGATAGATGACCTCTGCCTCATACACCCCATCGCCAAGATGTTGCCCTAAATCCTTTAGACCCCGCGCACCATCCAAGAACAAAGCCATGCGCGTCCCATATGCCCGGCCGTAACGCCGCAATGTGTGTCCAGGGACAAACGGATAACGTGCGCCCTGAACATCCAAAAAGGATTCAAAATCTCTCTCCATAATATCACCGCCCGGCAGAGGTTTTGTCGTTGTCCAGCCCTGCTTGTCAGGCTGATTTATGCATTTCATGAGCTGATCAACAACCTGCTCTGCAACAACGCGATACGTTGTTAACTTTCCCCCAAATACGGAAAGCATAGGATTTTTGCCCTCTTCGTGAACGTGAATTTTGTGATCGCGGCTAACCTTATGGGCCTGCTGCTCGCCATCATCAAAGAGAGGCCGAACACCGCTGAATGCCCATATTACGTCATCGTGGTCGATCTGTTTTTTGAAATTATTATTAAACACCTCGCAGAGGTAATCCATTTCCTGGTCTGAAATTTGCGCATCTCTTGGATCGCCGCCGAAAGCTTCCTCAGTCGTACCAATAAGCGTAAAGTCATGCTCATAAGGAATAACGAAGACGATGCGGCCATCAGTATTTTGAATGATATAGGATTGATCCCCGTCATGCAGACGGTTTGTTATGATGTGAGAACCCTTGACCAACCGTGTGCTTGGAGTCCCCGCAACCTGATCAAGGCCCGCTTGGGACAAAACTTTGCTTACCCAGGGGCCAGCCGCATTAACAACCATGTTCGCCGAGACCTGAGAATGCATATCGGTGTTTTGATCCCTGAGGTCGATTCTCCACCCATTTTCACCGCGCTTGATATCCATGCATTTTGTATAGGTCCTGATTTCCGCGCCATAAGATGCGGCGTCCATCGCATTCAAAGCAACAAGCCGGGAATCCTCTACCCAGCAGTCGCTATACACAAACCCCCTCTTAAATCTGTGATCAAGCGGGGCACCAAAACGATGCTCCCTCAACGCCACGCCCTTTGACCCCTTGAGAACCTCACGTCTAGCCAGGTTATCATACAAAAACAGTCCGGCACGTATCATTAAATAAGGGCGCTGTGTTTTGTCATGCGGCAGAACAAATTCCATGGGCCAAATGATATGCGGCGCAATCTTCATAAGAGCTTCACGCTCTTTTAAGGATTCTCTTACGAGCTTGAAATCATAATATTCAAGATAGCGCAAACCGCCATGGATAAGCTTTGTGCTCATGGACGATGTGCCCGATGCCAAATCTTCTGATTCTATCAAAATGACACTCAGGCCTCGGCCAGCGGCATCGCGCGCAATGCCAGCTCCGTTAATTCCTCCGCCAATGATGCATAGATCGTATGTTTTATCCGCCATACGAATTAGCCTAACCTATTGCGCGAAATGAGAAAAGGCAGAATTCACGTATTAAACGATAGATAAGGGTATTAGGCGACCATACGTTGCAAGATAATACGCAGCTTTGCCTCTAGCTGAGAAGCCGAAAAGGGCTTACCTATATATCCTGTAACACCAGAAGACTTGGCCTCAATCACAGAATCCATATCACTTCGCCCTGTGACCATCAGAAATGGCATGTCAGGATCAACTGTTCTGAGTTGTCTTAAAAACTCCACGCCTGACATCGATGGCATGTTCCAGTCACACACAACGATATCAATAAAATCAAAAGCCGCGTCAATAAAGCTTAATGCCTCACGTCCATCACTCGCCTCAAATATCTGCGTGATCCCCATCTCTAACATCATGTTTCGTATCATCGCCCGCGCTTCTTTTTGGTCTTCAACCAATAAAACCTTGAGACTCTCCAATTCCATTATATTCCCCATGATATACCTCCTTTTAAGGTTCTGGCTTAATGGGTTTGCCACTTGGATGATGCAAGAATCTGCATATGTTCCGGATGTTCTTTGTTGAATATAGAATAAATAAAACCAATGAGCTCATCGAACTGAACAGGCTTTGATATAAAAAGAGAGCTCTCAGGAATCGAGATCTGGCTTGACTCACTGTTTCTTGGATATCCGCTCATCAGGATGACCGGAGTAGCAGGCCGAACAGCCGTAAATAATTCAGCAAGCTTTACGCCGTCTAAGCTCGGCATAACCACATCTGTTATCAAAAGATCAATTTTTCCATCATGATCTTCTTGCTTCATCAGAGCCTCAGACCCGTTCTCGGCGGTAATGACCTCAATACCCAAACCACCAAGAACATCACTTAAGATGGACAGAAGCTCGGGCTCATCATCGACAACCAGAGCTGTAAACCCATCGAATTTTAGTGAGGATAAATCATCTAAGTTTCCAGACACATCCTGTGAAACCGTCTTTTCCGATCGGGGCAAGTACACGAAAAACGTTGTGCCCTTGCCGATTTCAGTGCTGATCGAGATGTGCCCTTTTGATTGGGTTACCAAACCATAGACCATAGATAACCCCAGCCCAGTTCCCTTTCCAGCCTCTTTGGTGGTGAAAAATGGATCGAAAATTTTATCAAGTATATCTTTTTCAATACCGCAGCCGGTGTCTGTAACGCTCATGCATACGAAACGCTCCGCCTCTAATTTTTTTGCTACTTCTGGCGGAAGATTTTTTCTTTCCATAGCTTTCACGGAAACCTGTATTTCTCCCCCATCTTGCATCGCATCTCTGGCATTAATCACAAGGTTCATGAGGATTTGCATCAAATCATCCTCAGAAACGTCAACACACATCGTCTCATCATCAATGGTTATATCAAGCGCATAAGTGGCTGTCAGCAACGTGCTCAAGAACTCATTTTGCTCGTGTAAAGCGTTGGCAATATTTACGACCCTGCCATCAACGATTTTGTGACGACTAAAGGTCAGCATTTTCTTTGTGAGCTTCGCCCCGCGCTCAGAGGCCATAAAGATTTTCTTAAAATACCCCCTAATTTTTTCATCGCCGCCCATTGCATCTCCGCCCATACGCGCATAACCCTGAACGATGGAGAGTATATTGTTGAAATCGTGGGCAATCCCCGCAGAGAGCTGACCAAGCGCATCAAGCTTTTGCGATTGCATGAGTTCTTGCTCCTTGTGCTTTAATTCGGTGACATCATTCAGAATGCAGAGCAAAAAACTTACGCTCCCATCTTTCTCTGTCGAGGGCTTGAGCTTGAAGGTAAACCATCTGTTTTTATCATTCTGTTGAATATGCAGCACAACATCTTCGGCCCTTTCATTATGTAGAACGGATGTGATTTGAAATTTTATGTCCTCTGTGAACATACTCTTTGAAAACACCTCATAAACACTCTCACCTAAAACATCTTGACGATCTAAACCGAGCTGATCACAGAACATCTCATTGGCAAATAAAACTGGGTTCCCCGGCTTGTTCGGATTGGAAATCATCATCCCGGTTGCAGATTTTTCAATCGCATGCGCAAGCTTTTTATTCCTTGCCGCCAGCTCAATAAACTCGTCCTCATTTTTTTTATGGTGGCTGAGATCCATAAGAATCAAGATATACGCCCCCTTTTTTGTTAGAATCATTTCCCCCATACACAGAGATTTCCCATCATCACCCCAGGGTAAAACTTCACGAAAACCCTCAAATGGAACCCTAGCCGCAGACTTTGTGAGCATGTTTTTTAGGGCTGGATCGCAATCAACAGCATGATCATAAAAGAAATCAACAAAACCCTCTAACCTGCCGTTTACAAATGATTTTTCGTTGAGTTTAGGGATGAAGGTTTTCGCCTGATCGTTGATAAACCTGATTTTTCCACGACGATCAAAAATAACCAAGCCATGGCCTGGTGTATTTAGCGAGGCATCCAGAAGGGTTTTGTAGGATGAAAGCGCGAACACGCGCACAACAGCGAAGGTTAACCCGGCAGAAAGTAAAACAATAACAACAAGCAAGCTATACAAATCGAACACAAGCCCTCCCCAGTCAACCTATTATAGGTTGTTTATTTATACACAGACAACTCAAATTTGGAATTCAGTATGCTTTGACATGTTTTGGGCTATGACCAACACTATTGTACTCTGGCATACCATCGCCTGACGTGTTCAATCCTGAATGCGTCACTTCAAAAAAAATTTCCTTGTGCTTATGGTGGACCGGCTTTCGCCTATGATCAGATCAACGGCTTTCTATTTAGGATGCCTTGCTTTTTTCATGGCCACTCCCCAGCACATATGCGCTGCGCAGAACCATTCCCCAATGGTGAGCGGTGTATTGGGCCTGAATACCGTGCCCAATGCACGCATGGATGAGGCCGGGACCATTCGCTTTGGCGCAGGAACGCTAGATCCCTACATTCACGGATATTTAGGCTTCCAGTTTACGGATAGCCTTTACGTCAGCCTCCGCCAAAGCGCTGAAGTTTCAGCATTCAACGAAGATCCGGATGATGTTTATCCCGGTGTTGATTTAAAGCTTCGACTGCTCAAGGAAGGTAAATACACTCCAGAAATTGCGGTGGGCATTCAATCTGCGGTTGGGGACAAGCGCATGTCCGGGGAATATATCGCATTTTCGAAACGGTTTAAGGATTTCGATTTCACAGGCGGTATTGGATGGGGCCGGTTCGGAAGCGCAGGCCACATCGACAATCCCTTGAGCGCTTTTGGATCCCATTTTGAGGACGAGCGGGACATTGATGGCGAGGAAGCCAATGAACCAGATGATCTATTTTCCGGACGTGACGTTGGTTTTTTTGGTGGTGTCGAATATTTTACACCCATTCGTGGCCTGTCTCTGAAGCTTGATTACAGCGCTGATGATTTCGAGGCCGAGAAACAGGATTTTGACCTGAGCGTGCCGCCAACATGGTCGGCCGGGGTGAATTACGCGCCCTATGATGGCGTAAATCTTAGCCTTGCGACATTTGGTGGCGACAAGATCATGGGCAGCATTTCTCTCAGCAGCCTCATTCAGGACTGGCCAGGTTTACAGGACAAGGAGAGCCGCGTAACACTCGAACCCTTGCTGCCCTTCCGCAAAAGCTTTGCTGACCCCAACAACATCGTCCTGTCCGCGCGCAACGAAGGCATTAAGCTATCCGAAGTCACAAGCACAACAACAGAGACCAAGGCCAGACTACAATTGCACCCCGACATGCCACTACCGTATCAGGCGGGCCGCGCCTTTGTACATATGGCCAATCATGCGGGGCCAGATGTTGAACGGCTCACCATCACCCCCACGCGCTATGGCCTCAAGGGGCCAAGCCTGTCCGTACAGCGCAAGGATCTCGAGCGAATGCTTGCCACAAACCATGGCAGCCCAGAAGAGTTATGGCAGAACGCTCTGTTTACGAGTGATGATGGCGTCAATTTTGAAAAGCTTCATCGATTTGAGGACTACAGCCTTGCACCAGAGAAATATTATGTAGCGCTCGAAAATGACGTGAGTCTGGCCGAGGAGGACAGCTCGTTTCTTTTCCGCAGCTCCGTTTTACTTGGCACGCGTGTGCCGCGTTTGTTGGGTTGGCTTGATTACGGCATTGCAACGCGCATCAATATGGCCGACAACCTTGATCGATTGGGATTTATTCGTATTCCAGCCACAGATCCAGTGCGCAGCGATGTTCAACTGTTTGCGGATCGTGTTTTTGCGCTAGATCATCAATATATCGCCCTTACCCATAGCTTTACAGACGATCTTCACGTCTCAGCCATAGGCGGCTATCTGGAGGAAATGTTCGCCGGATATGGCGGGGAAATCCTCTACCGTCCCCATCAATCGCGCTTTGCGATCGGGGCGGAGGCTTATAACGCCTATCGCCGCGACCCCTTTACCAGCCTAAATCTCGGGCTTTATACGGGCCGTAAAACAACCGGTCATGTGAATGTGTATTACGACATAGCGGAAGAAGACCTCAAAGTTCAGGCTAAAATCGGACGGTATTTGGCCGGAGATTTTGGAGGGACATTGTCCCTGAAAAAATACTTCCGCAACGGTGTGCGACTTGACGGTTTTGTAACAATTACTGACGAGGATGATGTCGATTTGTTTGGTGGATCGACGAATGCCTTTAATGGCATTAGTCTGAATGTTCCGCTTGGCGGGTTTCACGAATTTCTGGAGCATGGATCGATTGGGCTGAACACTTCACCTCTTGGCCGAAACACCGGGCAAAGCATTCACAACCCTATGTCGCTTTATGATGCCACAGAACCTTTTTCATACGCACATAGCATCAAGTATTGGCAGGACATCAATCCTTAGGTCCATGACTTTGGAACAGGCAAAAAAAAGCCGTCCCCAGGGGACGGTTTTAGTTAGTACCAGATCGGATGAAGCGTTAAACTCTATAAATTCTTTAATTTGTTATATTTTTACACACTCTTATGTCTTTGCGCACTGGCCTGTTTTTTTGGTTCCGCCGTTTGTCTGTTGCCCCAGATAAACTCGCTTTTCGCGTACACTGGCCTCTATTTAACTAAATATATC
>CAYGQP010000040.1:0-2097 GCA_964352115.1 uncultured Micavibrio sp.
GCCTTTATCGCCTGATCAACCTGACTTAAGACTTTGGAGGCCGTTTTCGTGACTGGTGAATTTACGGCTCCCAACGTTTCTGCGAGGAAATTTATGAGCAAAGGTAAGCCAATCTGTGCCAATAATCCTTGAATCATGACTCCCTCTCCTTATTTCAAGAGATGATAGAAAATGTGATTGCCAATGGTTGTCGTTGGCCGCTCACCCTTCGCCCAATAGGGCAAAATGCTGTCCGCATGATAATGCGTCGCGCCAAACGTCACATCCTTCAACTTGCCAATCACCGCGCGGCGCGCCAAACGAATGGCGGTCGCAAAGTACAAATCGCTCTCATCCACAGATTGCAGCTTTCGAAAATTGGGATCAGACCGGTTCCAGCAGGAAAACTGATAAGGCTTTTGACACACCTGAATGATGTTATTGCCCCACCAATATTTACCATTTGCTTCCGCAACCCTCACACGGTTCAAAACAACATTGGCGACAGCATGCATACCTGCGGTGCCTTCGCCCCTTGCCTCTCCCCATATCGTGCGGGCCAGCACATCAATTTCCATGGCGCGGTAAAATTCGTGCATTTTTCTGTCTTTTTGCATAGACCGTGCATCCACGGCCGTTAAGGTCGGCTTGGTCATAAGGAACTCCTTTATGTCTTAAAAATACTTAACGCTTTGACTGAGCACCCAAGGCCTCAGCCTTAAGCGCCGTGCGGTCCAGCTTGGATTCAATCCGCAAAAGATGCTCAACCAAACGATTTTCGAGATTGCCCAGATCCGTATGCGATGCATAGGTTTTGGCCACCTCCAGCTTGAAGGCATTCAGCGCCTCGCGTAATTGATCACTGCGCCGGTCCAGCAAAACCTGCAAGGCCGTCACAGCACAGTCGTTATCCTGGCGCGTCCGCCAGATCAGCCAAAAAAGGCCGGCCATGGCTGGCAGATCAATGACAGTAATCCACCAGACCAATTCTTTAGGAATTTCATTCATAGGCTTATCTCTATTTTTTTGAATTTACGTTGACTTTATTTTGTATTTTTCGTCATATTTTATGATGCGAAACCCATTTAAACGTGCCCAAAGCAATGCATCAAAAACACCATTTGTTGAACTTGCGCCAGCCCAATACGATTACAGCAACGCCGAGCAACAGGCGCGGCTCATAACGGAATATATAAAGGAAGTTCGTTCGCGCCTAAAAAAGCATTGCGGTGATTCACTGCCATCAAACCTTGTTTTTTACAGAGATTCAAAAGACGGCTATGTTTATGGAGATGATAAAAAGTCATGCCAAATCGCCAACATACCGCAAAGTACAGCACACAAAAGCTACGGCATTGACCCTGCAAAATTACCGGTGATCCGCAATCAAATCCTTGAAGATTTTCTCTTAGAACACGGGATCAAAATCCAACCAGAGAGCAAACGAATTGTATCACACAGGGATGCCTTCACTCATTCATCACACCCAAAGCCGCCTTCTAAATCCGAAAATCCGTCTTTGCGGTCTTTACTTGCCCTTGCCGCATCCAGCGCTGCGCTCCGCCGCCATAGACGCGCTCAACCCGGATCGGTTGTAGAGACAAAGCCCCCGCAACAGCATCAAGGCCGTCATCATGCCCCCGGCTCTGACCAGGCCGCCACTCCCGTACCTCCGTCATAAACGGCGTTTGATAAACGGATTTATGCACGCTCAAACGCTGCGCAGCCAGCACGGCATCAAACGCCTCCAAAATACGAATATCCTTCGGCCGACGATTGGCAAACTCCTGAACACGGCATGGCGCCTTAGCCTTAGCGAGTTCATTGCGCAAAATCGCCGGAAGAAATTTGCCGATCCCGTTAATCTCAACCGTAAGTGACGGTAAATGATGATCCTTTGCAATCTGGGCAATCATCCGGCACTGCTGGGTGGCTTCGTCGTCTTGTGATTCATCACTCACCTCAATATATCGAATATGCTGCAAATACAGCTGCCCCGCCTCATCCGTATAGACAATCGCGAGCACACTGCGGTCACCTGATGCGCTGCCAAAGGCCGGGTCCCACCACGCCGAAGCCGAGGCCAGTTTCTTCTTACCCAAAAACAGCGTGCGTAAT
>CAYGQP010000040.1:2107-10122 GCA_964352115.1 uncultured Micavibrio sp.
TTCAGCCGCCCTTCCGACATGTTCACGGGCCGCAGCAGCATCTGCGAGGCAAATTTGTTCGGCCCCGTTTGGCGTTTGATATGCTCAATGCTCGCCGCATTAAACTGGCCTGGCCATGCGCTCTCTCCCGCTTCATTAACAACGGGCAGCATAAAGCGTTTAAACCCCTCGAGGAACACCGCCTCCTCACCAATTTCATGGCGCACTTGGTCGGCGTAAATGCTGAAATACGTGTGCGGCGTGCCTATATAAAGCTGGGTGCCGCTGGGAACGAGCACATAGGATAACTCAGCCAAGCGCTCGCGCAAATCCTCTCGCTTCTCAGCCGTGTCACACGTATTGGGCACCTCAACATCATCGCAAATTACAATATCCGCACGGCTTCCGGTGATGTTCGAGCTCACGCCCTTGGCAATCATCGATGGATCACGCAACTCAATCATGCGTTTGACCGTAAAACGATCACCCGCCCATTGATCAGGCTTATTTGGTAATAAGTGCGTCGTCAGCGGATGGCGTTCGAATATCCGTTTCACGTTGCGCACCATCTTTTTCGCGAGTGTAAAATCCGCCGCCAAAACAAGGATGCGCAAAGCCGGATTGCGGTACAAAAGCCACGCCGCGAAAAGCCCGACGATCGTGCTCTTGCCGCTGCTTCTGAAGGCCATCATCAGCAGACGCGTATCCTTTTTCTCCCATGCCCGCTCCAGCCAGTTCATCATCGCAAAATGATGATCCGGTGTGCTCCGCCCCTGCGCCTGATTCCACAGCACCGCAAATAATTTGAAATCCGCCTCGACGATCTCGTATTTGTTGTGCCGACCTTTTGCTTTTTGCGCAGCCGGAAGGGTCTGCACTGGCGGTTTCTCGCTCATACATTACACTTTCTTTCTGATGGAATTGTCATTGCGAGAAACACAGTGACGAAGCAATCCAAAGACATAGATTGCCGCGTCGGCTTAAAGGCCTCCTCGCAATGACGGGATTTGATAAACTACAGACAACAAAAAACCCGCCAACACTGATGCAGGTGAGCACGTCATTTTGATAGAGTTTCAATTATTTCAACCAAATCTCAATGAATGTTCTTCAGGCCTTGGTTGAAGAGTCTCACAAGTTTCGAGATGCTCTATAAGCTCAATGACATCATAAAAATCCGGATGTGTTTCAGCTGTAATGTTATGCGCTGCTATGCTCGCCTTTAAAGGTGCAAGAAGACGTTGTAAATCATCTTTGTGAAGTTCAGGGCTCTCTTTCCAAGAATAGGTTTCAACAAATCCTTCAGCTTCAACCTCTGTTACAGAGTGACCTAGGAGTTCACACATATCGAAATAACATTGCGCCATATGGTTAGCAAATAATCTCAAATCTTCATATTGTACAAACATCGATAACGCTTCTCGCACAGCCGCTTTACAAACCTCTGCCTTGTAATCTGTAACACCAATCGCCGCCCACCCTTCTTCGGGATTATTCTCCATATCAAAACCTGCACGCGACAAATATGATGGAATACGCTCAAGATCATTCGAATAATTCCAATAAGGAGCAATTCGAGAACTATCCAGTTCATATTTGGCAGCAGCAATTTCTCTCTCTTTGCTGCCTTCAGGCCATTTTTTAACATCGGATGGGTGTTTATAAAATACTCTACCTGCTTCCGGGGTAAGCGGCTCTGGGTTACTCATATCTTACTCTTTCTATCTGTAGCGCGAAAATAGACAACAGCAAGAAATATGTCAAACTTTATTCTCGATCTCCGCCTGCGCTTCCTTCACACTCTGTCGTAACCTCTCGCGCTCGACCTCCTCAACCTCATCCGCCGCGGCCTCGACGGATTTGCCGAGCTTGATCAGCAGTTCAATATGCGCGATGGCGGATTTGCAGCTCTCATGATGCGCTTTGAAATGCTTAGCATGGTCTTGTTTGTGCTCCACGCCATCATCAATTCCGGCATACCCCAAACATAAAAACTCGCGGTAGGATTTGAGCGCCGAAGCAATCGCACCCGGAAGAAACTCTGCAATACGCCTGCGCGTATCCGCATTAACATCGGTCATAAAAAGTCTTTCGTTTAGAGAGAGAATTAGCCGTTATGGCGGCTGAGGATGTACCACTCAGCGCCATTTGAAATGACCGTTATGGCGTCATAACGACTATCGAGGAACTGGCTGGATTGGTCCGGCCCACTGCCGCCGCTTTCCGTGACTGTGACGTTGTTTGACGACACATCAACCTTCTTGATCGTAATCGTCCGGCCAATCGCTTCTGATGCGTTTGCGGGAGGAAGACGCGCTGTCATCGCACCGCCAAAGCTGGAGAGCAAATACGTATCAACAGCCATATCAATGTCATAGGTTCCGCTGCCATCAAAATACCGCGTATTCCCAACCAAACGATTAGTGGAGGTGATATACCACGCCGCGCCGTTGGAAATGACTTCGACAAAGTCATTCTGCCCACCCAGTTGAATATCTTTACCATCGGGTCCAACCCCATCATCACCCGTGACCGTGACGATATTACCCGTCCCATCGACTTTCTTGACGCTCATACTCACACCGGGTGCACTCGCCGCACTTGGCAGTTCAATCGTAATTGCCCCATTCGTCGCGTTCACAATATGCACCGAATGCGAAAGGTCCAGCGTAGTCGTACCCGCCGTATCAATAAATTCAGTATCGAAACGCATCAGCGTTGCTTTTAAATCCGTCACCACGCTTTGCGCCAGCTTGTTCTGATCGGGGAACCCGGCGTTATAGGCATTATAGCTGCCGCCTGAAAAATCCCAGATCGCCGCGCCATCGCTCTGCGCCGTCAGATTCATGATAACCGTATTCACTGAACCAGACTCTAGATGCACATTGGCCACCAGATTTGTGGATTCCGTAAGCAGGTTCACAAGCAACGTCTTATTGCTACCCGGCCCAATACGAAAACAGCTATCCGCCGTGGGGCCATTCACATTGGCCTCACAATCAACGAAGGCATTGTTGAAGCTGCCGTCCTCGACATAAAACCCGCTGCCCGATGTCTCCGCCCCCTTGGAATACACACGCACCATATGAAACCGGTTGGCGTTGGGCGTATCACCAAGCCCGGAGAGCGTAAGATGCACACCGTGAACCAGCGGCTGTTCAATCAAAATCCGGGCAAAATTATTCCAGTAACATGGCTTGTTCGTATCGTCATGACCATCAAGCTGAATACCGGTATCCGCACCAATGATTTGCAAATCACTCAAGCTGTTTTGCGTGCATTCGGCCGCATCACCGTAAAGCTTAATCGCAATCAAACCGCCCTCAATGCGCAAGTTTTGCATCGTCACATTATTGGCTGGAACCTCAAACGCATTGAATAGGTTGCTCTGTGCCTCAATAACTGATGTCGCACCAGCGCCAATGATGGTTTTATTCGCCGGAATAGAAATTGTATTCGTAATCAAATATGTCCCGCTTGGAACAAACACCGCATCATGCGCGGCCAAGGCCTGTTGAATCGCAAGCGTATCATCCGTGAGCCCATCACCAACCGCGCCGAAATCCTTGATCGATATCATATCGGCCAGCTTGTCGGTGGTATTTCGGGTCACCGCGCCTGTACCACTGGCCGTGAAATCAACGAGACCAGATCCACCGCCGGATCCGCCTGTCACCTCGACCGCAACCGGATCACCATCCCCGTTAAATCCCAGCGCCTTATTGCTGCGTTGGGCACGCGTGGGCAAAATAACGTTGCCCGGTGTTTCAAAATCACTGTAGCGCAGCATAAGATCATTTTCCCGGTTCACCTGCTGAAGCGCAGCAATCAAATAATCCAGTTCATTGTTAATGGCTTGGGCGGAAAAATCCCCGCCCTCCAGAAAGTCAGTCACGCGCTCTATTGATAATTCCCGCGCCAGAGTCACGGTCACACCGTTTCCGGGCGCAGTATCAAACGTCACGGAACCGCCAGATGTCTGGCCCGCACCGGAAATATCAAACGCACTGGTCTGCTTGGAGCCATTGAGGTAAACCGCAAGGTCTTCGCTGGCGAAAATGGGGAAATTATAGCTGAATGTAGTCTGCACGCCGTTCGCGACGTAGCGCACAATAGGCAACACGTCCGGCACTTTAATGTGGTCGGTCATAAGAATGTCTCTTTTATCGATGGAGGGAGGAGAATAAAAAAAACCAAGCCCTAAGGATTGGTCAGGAAAGCCGAGCGCAAATTGCCATAGAAATCGAACGCCTCAAACCCCAGATCAGAAATCTGGCTAACACGATCAGCCGAACGAGACAGATTTGCAATATTCTGACGTTGCTGAAGCTGTGTGCGCTGAATAAGGTTCAGGCGGCGTTGACTGGCCACATTCTGGTCAATCGCACCAAAGCGCAAACTATCGAGGCGCTCCCGCTCTCTTTGCTCATCCGCAGACTCATTCACAAACCCGAGCAGAACAGCTTCTGAAGAACCGCCAGCGCCGCTGGCAATGCCGCTTGATCCGAAGGCCGCTCTCTGGCGCGCCACAGAACGGCGTAACGACGCGCGGCGACGGCGATCATCACGGGCCGCATTCGCCTCAATTTCCTGACGCTCCAACGCAGAGCGTTCCTGCAAATCCTGCAGACCGGCATTTTGGCGCTCTTGTAATTCTCGCAAAGCCTGCTCCTGAGCAGAATCGCTCTGATTAAATGCATTCGCCGTTTGTGCAGCCGTTGTCACAAGCCCTACGCCTTGTTGAAAAACCGGCAAGACCTGGCGCAAGCTTTGTTGTGTTAAAAATGAACCCATAATTTTATCCTTTCATGAAAAATCTAGTCATTAACCTTCAGCTCCGCCGTCACAGACAACAGCGTAAAGGGCAGCGGCACGTTTTGCTCAATTCGCCAAAGCGGCTTTGAACGGTCACTTGGCCAGCCCAGTGAGCGCACGGAAATATCGCGACTGACAATCGGCGGTGGCTGATCCAGCACAGAAGTCTCGCCAATCTCACGCAGGGCAATATCATTCAGCCCCCGACCAATATCCAGCCGCAGAGCCGCCGTATCCTTCAGCCTGAAATTTGCCTCGATCAACCGCACCTTGCGCGCCCCACCCGCCGGGCCTATTTCACTGGGCGGCAGCGGTTCAATGATATGCGCATAGGGCAAGCCAATCTGGACACTCATCGCGGCTTGATCCAGCGTGACTGATCCGCCCGTGACAACACGGTCCGGATGCACAAACCCGTCGGCCACAATGGAAACTGTCTGACCCTCCAGATGATCCAGCCCCGACCAGATTGTCGCAGAGCTTCCAACGCTGCCCGCCAGCGCAGAATCCAAATTCAGGTCGCGGTCAAACTGCTCAATGTTATAAACATCGCCGCGCTTGACCAGCAAATACACATCATCACCAACAACGCTCACCGCCTTCACCTCGCCCATCGTGTCGTGCAGGGTCCACGCCGAAACCTGCTCGGACCGGTACACCGTCAATGTCGCAAACTTTCCGTCTTCCCGAACCAAAAACAGCAGCCTTTGGCGCTGATCGTAATCCTGATCAACCGGGTTTTTGACAATATCCCGGGACAGCAAGGACAAATCGGTGGAGGTATAAGCCTGCTCAATATCGGTGAACAAAAACTCCTGCACTTCCTCGCGGTTACGGGCAACGAACAACGTCGCACCATCCACATTTACGGGGGGTATATAGCGCTCAATCACGCTACCAACGCGGGTTTGGCGGCGGATCTGCACGGATGACGGCGTCAGCGGGTCACCCGTCACCTGCCATTCCGCCCCGGACGTAAAGACCTGAAGATGCCGCCCGGAAAATATCCCGCGGATCGCATTGACCTGATCGGACAGGATCGCAAATTCAATGGATTCATCGTCCAGTCCCTCACCCAGGTCAAAATTGAACAAATCACCGGATTTCGAGAACCATAACCGGTTCGGCAAATCACGCGTCCCGCCAATCACAAGACGATCCTGATGAAACGCCACCGTAGCCGGATAACCGCGAACCGCGCTAAACGCTTGCTCAAACCAGTCTATCGTTGGATCGGTATTGGGCAGCCCAGTGAGTGTATCGTCGTCATCCTCCGGGTCATCATCCTGCAGGATTACATCCCCGACAACGACAGTCGGTGAATCAAAATCCGTGATCTCAATATCACGTCCAGCAACGCGAAGACGTGTGCCCTCATGCCCCGCGACAAATACATCAGCCGAGGCCGTAAGCGTAATTGATCCACTCGTGCCACTCGGAGTCAGCGTCACATCAGACGGCGCGAATTTGAAATACGGCTGGTACAAAACATCCTTGTCCTTGAAAAACACCCAATCACTGAGCCCCCATGTGCCATCGGCCATGCGCGTCAGGCGCTTCGGCGCAACATCTGGATGCACCAGCAATAACGTATCCGCACTTTGCGTCCACGCCAGTTGTTTGATCTGCGCACTGGTCCACGGCGCGGCAATTGTGGCGTCCTTCGTGCCGCCCGCATAGATATCAATCTGCTCGTTTGTCACGACCAGCAAATAAGTCTGCTGAATATTGAACTCAAACGAAATCAGCTTGCCATCGCCCGCCGCCTGGTCGATATAGGCCAGACCGGAACGCCGCGTTACGCCGCCCGTCGGGTTGATGAACACATTGCGCAGGGCCAGCGCCCCGTTTTCATAGGCCCGCAAGTCCCCACGCCCTAAAATATCGGTCGATACTTCACCGGCCGTAAAGTTGGTTTTTATTTGACGAAGTCGAGTCATAAAATGACCTCCCAATGTTTGACATATTACAAAAAATTATCTAGATTGATGGATATTCGAATTATAAGATTGCTGAAAATGGACCCTAAAAAACTGAGAGAACTGCTGGCAAGAGCAGATGACCCAAGCAAAAGATCGGCAGCAGAAAATGCTGATCTAAAAGCCCTTGAACTTATGGAGCAATACGGTATTGGCATGGAATCTCTTACGCCAGAGGAATTGAATACCGTTATGACCTGCGGCGACCCAGTCAAAATACAGGAAATCCTTACTGAAGTTTCTGAGCGTTTGGACGATCCCGAGGCCGCAGATATGTCAGCAGCGCACGAGAAGCTCATCGCTGACGCTTTTGATGACGACGCCTTCGAAGATAACGAGGGTTTACCAGGTGATGAACTTGAAGGCATGCACAACGACTAACCCCGCACATCAATCAGCGTAAAGTCTTCAATGCGGCCTGGGGTATCCTGCTGCGCATCGATCTGGCGGGCGCGTTCAAATTCATTATTGGCCAGACGAAACATGGCCTCTGCCCTACTTGTGCTCTCCGTAATCGGAATCGTGAACTCCGCTGCCAATCGGGCGATAATCGCCTGATCAAAATACGGCGTGAACTCCTCCTCCTCCGGACGGAAGATATAGGTCAACACAACGCTCGATGAATTCGTATGCAGCGCGCCACGCGAAATGCGGTAATTCAAACCGCGCCCACGACGACCAGACCCGGCGGACAACGCCCGCAGATAATCGGTCGGCAAGCCATACGCAAAATCATAATCCGCCACCGGTGGTGTTTCGAGCTGCGCAAGTTCAAGCTGAGCGGTCGCAAAGCTCCAGGCATAGGCGGAGAGCAAGCCATCACGCACCGGCGCAAACATCGCTCCGGCAATTTCGGATTCCACCGTTCCGTCATCGAAACTGGTAATCGGCGCCGCGCCAATCCGAATAAGCGCGCGGCTGCAAAGGGCTACATCATTGAGAGCCATCATAAAATCCTTTCATAAAAAATATGTGAGACGCAGCACAGGCCATATATTTCCCCAAGAGGAGGAAGGGAAAACATAGGCATAAACGCTGCGCCTCACACAAGGTCGTCGATACGGACGTGTATGCTCGCCTCATGGGCGTGTGTACTTTTCGAGAAAGCACAGCAGACGCAGGCCGCGGCTTCTTGAGGAAAGGGAAAGCCGCGAAGGGGAAACTCGCGTCATAACAGCAACCGTGACAAGCGCTTATGAATAAGCGCTAACACTGACGCTGCCGCCCGTATTTGCAGTGACC
>CAYGQP010000041.1:0-10087 GCA_964352115.1 uncultured Micavibrio sp.
ACCAGATCCTTCAGGGTGTGGTCAAGAACATCACCGATTACGGTGCGTTTATTGATCTTGGCGGCGTTGATGGTCTGTTACACGTGACGGACATTTCATGGAAGCGCGTGAATCACCCATCAGAGGTTCTGCAAATTGGTCAGACCGTTGAAGTACAGGTTATTCGTTTCAACGAAGACAGTGGCCGTATTTCTCTTGGTATGAAGCAACTCGAAACTGATCCTTGGGATGCTGCCAAAGCGAACTTTGCTGTTGGTGACAAATTCCAGGGCCGCGTAACAAACATCACCGATTACGGTGCATTTGTTGAGCTGGATGACGGTATCGAAGGCTTGGTTCACGTTTCTGAAATGTCATGGACGAAGAAAAACGTTCATCCAGGCAAGATCGTTTCAACATCCCAAGAGGTTGAAGTCATGGTTCTGGAAGTTGACGAAGAGAAACGCCGTATTTCCCTTGGTCTTAAGCAGTGTCAGGAAAATCCATGGGCACAGGTTGCTGAAAACCACAAAGTGGGCGATGAGCTTGAAGGTGAAATCCGTAATATCACAGAATTTGGTCTGTTTGTGGCCATTGATGATGAAATTGACGGTATGGTTCACTTGTCCGATATCTCATGGGAAGACGAGAGCGAAGACGTTTTGAAATCCTTCAACAAGGGTGAAAAAGTCAAAGCAAAAATCCTCGACATCGACCCAGAAAAAGAGCGCGTTGCTCTTGGGATCAAGCAATTGTCTGACGACCCATTTGCCGGTGCAATGGATGGTATGAAGAAAGGCTCTGTTGTGACAGGGACCGTTTCCGAAACCAACGCACAGGGCGTTGAGGTCAAAATCAACGACAACGTTTCAGGCTTCATCAAGAAGGTTGAATTGTCCCGTGAACGTTCAGAGCAACGCCCTGATCGCTTCGCCGTTGGTGAAAAAGTTGACGCCAAAATCGTCAGCATCGACAAAAAGACCCGTAAGCTCGGCCTATCGATCAAAGCCCGCGAAATCGACGAAGACAAGCAGGCTATGAAAGAGTTTGGTTCAACCGAAAGTGGCGCGTCTCTTGGTGATATCCTTGGCGCGGCTCTGAAGGAGACCGACAAGGACGATAAAGCCGCCGCGAAGAAAGCTGAAGAGTCCAAGGATGCGAAAGACGAAAAGCCAAAGAAAGCACCTGCGAAAAAGGCTCCGGCCAAGAAAGCTGATGCTAAAAAGGCAACGGACGACGCTGAAGAGTCTAAAGACGAAAAGCCTAAAAAAGCGGCTGCGAAAAAAGCCGACGCAAAAGATAAAGAAGAAAAGTCCTAAGGAACTGACCTTCAATATACAATTTCAAGAAGCCGGTGAGCACATATCACCGGCTTTTTTCATGGGATTTGTAAAAAAGAACAAGGAAAAAACCCTTTTTTCTCAATAGGTTTATTGGGGGTTTTGCTTGACGGATAAAAAACGATAGGGCATCTTATAGATATATGTAGTATACTGTTTATATACACAAATTTTGATCCACATGAGTCAAAGAGGTGACTGACACATGACTAAATCCGAACTCATTCAACGCTTAGCCGAACTCAACCCTCACCTGTATCTGCGGGATGTTGAGAAAATTGTAGAAACCGTCTTTGAAGAAATTAGCGAAGCTCTTGCCCGCGGAGACCGCGTTGAGCTGAGAGGTTTTGGTGCTTTTTCCGTGAAACACAGAGAAGCACGCAAGGGGAGAAATCCCCGCACAGGCGAATCAGTTGATGTTCCTGCGAAACGTTTGCCGTTCTTTAAGACCGGAAAAGGCCTTCGTGAAAAGCTGAACGACGAGAAGGAAGAAAGCTTCTACTGAGCATGATTGCCTTTATCCGTTGGATTTTCGGAGTTGCGCTGGCCGTTCTTGTAACGGCCTTTGCTGTATTTAACCGGCAAGATGTCGAGGTTATCTGGAGCCCAATGCACGAATCGGAGCACCTCCCGCTTTATGCTGTTGGGCTTGGTATGATGGCGGTCGGGTTTTTCATTGGCGGTGCTATGGTCTGGTTCAATCAAGGATCGCTGCGCTCGGAAAAGCGCAAACAGAAAAAACAGATCAAACATCTGGAGCAGGAACTGGAAACCGCCAGCGATCTCATAAAAACCGGTGTGCCACAATCTGATCTTTTTCCTTCCCTCCCGCGCACAAAAGCTTAAACTAGACGCGTTATGACCGAGCCAAAAATTTTCTGCGCGCTGGATACCAGCGATTTAAACCAAGCCATTGACTGGGCAAGAGCCATTGGGCCCGTCACAGGCGGTCTGAAGCTTGGGCTGGAATTCTTTAACAGTTTCGGCCCGCAAGGGGTTGAGCAAGTTCGTGAAGCGTGTCCACAGGCCGCAATCTTCGTCGATCTAAAATTCCATGATATTCCAAACACAGTCGCGGGCGCGGTGCGCAGTATTTGCAATACCCTCAGCCCCGCATATTTGAATGTTCATGCTGGCGGTGGACAAGCCATGATGGAAGCGGCGAAGGCAGCTTGTGGGCCATCAACCAAGTTGCTTGGCGTGACCATTCTGACATCGCTGTCGCATGAGGAGCTACGCGATATTGGCTATGAGGGCGAAAACGTCGCCAGTTCTGTCCAGCGCCTGGCCTTGCTCACCAAAAAAAGTGGCCTTGATGGCGTAGTCTGCTCCGCGCATGAAATTGAGCTGCTCCGCGAGACTTGCGGCGATGATTTTGTGCTGATGGTGCCTGGCATTCGCCCCGCGGGCGCGGATGTTGGAGATCAAAAACGCGTCATGACCCCTAAAGAGGCATTGGATAAAGGTGCGACGCATCTGGTCATTGGCCGTCCGATCACGAAAGCCGCTGATCCGGCTCAGGCTGCGCAAGATATACTCAATACATTATTATGACCCACGTTAAAATCTGCGGCATATCTGACCCCGAAACCCTGAAGGCTACCGTTGATTCGGGAGCGCGGTTCATTGGATTCGTATTTTATGAGCCCAGCCCGCGCAATGTTTCGTTCGATACTGCTTGGAATTTAGCGCGGGCTGTGCCAACCGGTGTGCGCTCTGTGGGGCTGTTCGTTGACCCGGAGGACACGTTTCTGGAACGGATTGTCAGCGGCGTGCCGCTGGATATGATTCAATTACATGGTGATGAGAGTCCGGGCCGCGTGGCGGAGATTAAAGACAAGTTCAAAATGCCTGTGATCAAGGCCATCCGCGTGGGCAGTAAGGCCGATTTAGATGGCATTGAAGGCTATGAATCTGCCGCCGACTGGCTTTTGTTCGATGCGAAATCCGAAAAGGGACAGGGCGGTACAGGCGAAGCGTTTGATTGGAACATTTTGGCCGGACGCACATTCACCAAACCCTGGATGCTTTCTGGCGGGTTAACAGGTGAAAATGTCGCAGAGGCCTTAAAAACCTTGCACCCAGATGCCGTTGATGTATCTTCTGGCGTTGAAAGCGAAAGGGGCGTAAAAGACCCTGAGAAAATTAGGAAATTCATAGAGGCGGCTAAAAACGCAAGATGATTTATCTTTTTGGATACATTCTTGTCTGCATTTTCTTCGTATTTTTATACGAGCGCAATAAAACACAGGATAAAGAGCATTTTTTCGCAGCAAGCCGGCGGATAACTGGAATTGTTGGAGCCATGTCAATCGCAGCAAGTTGGGTCTGGGCACCAGCGCTTTTTGTCTCTAGTGAAGTGGGTTATAAGTATGGGTTTTCGGGGCTTGTATGGTTTACCGTTCCTAACATTTTGACCCTTATGATTATTGCACCTTATGCAGCGAAAATCCGTAAAGTGATTCCGGAGGGATATTCCTACGTTGATTACGTGAAATTAAAATTCGAAGGCTTATTTTTCAAAACACAATTATCGCTTCAACTGTTTGCGCAGATTCTGATTTATGCAATTCAGCTTACGGCTGGTTCAAAGCTTTTGTCACTCGTCTCCGGCATTGAGTATCATTGGATCGTGCTTGCGATGGGCTTTGGGCCTTTACTTTACACTTATTTTTCTGGTTTATCGTCCAGCGTTCTCACGGACTTTTTGCAATACATTGTCATGGTTTTCACCATCGCGATTTTATTTTATGGCATTGGCCAAGATATCGATTTTGCTGTTTTAAAAGACACTGAGTTCAAACCGTTTGATCCTACAATTATGATAGAGTTCGGAATAGCCTCCGCACTCACTTTAATCTTCGGCATTTTTATAGATCAACAACAATGGCAAAGGGCCTTTAGTGTTAAAGGCAATATCGTGCGGACATTTGCATTTGGCGGCGTTTTGCATGGTTTGATCACATTCAGCCTCGGGACGCTTGGCGTTCTATTGGCCGCCAGCGGTCATATTTCCGAAAACGCAGCGCTTGTGGTGCCGGATTATATCAGCGGCAATCTGGATGGATTCTTTTTGGGTATTTTTCTGATTATGGCTCTATGTGGTTTGTGCTCGACACTGGATAGCTCACTTTGTGCTTTTAGCTCGCTTTTTTCTCTTCATTTACAACCTAGAAAAGATCCTATCAAAACCAGCCGCATTGCAATGCTCATTCTCGCTTCTGGAGGCGTCGCAGTATCGCTAGGCGGTATACCGCTTATCACGCTATGGATGTTTGTTGGTATGTTGCGATTATGCAATTTCTTCCCTTGTGTCTTCAGTATCTCTCTCAAAAACTTCAATCCATGGGCGGGAACATTGTGCTTTTTAATGTCTATTGTATTATTCAGTCCGCTTTACGTCTATGCAAGCCTAGAGAAGGAAGCGCTTCTGCGCGTTGTTTCAATGGTTGGAGCGCTCATAAGCAGTGGCGCCCTTTACGGAATTTTACACTTTTACTCCGCGCGGAAAATGGGCTATAAACTGCCCTCATGAGCACAATAGAAAAAGCATCCCTCAAGAATCATCCAGACGATGGTGGTCATTTTGGCCCTTATGGTGGTCGGTATGTGGCCGAAACCCTTATGCCGCTTATCCTTGAGGTTGGTGAGGCATGGAAAGAGGCCAAGGCGGATGAACGCTTCTGGGCGAAGATGGCCGAGTATAATCGAGATTATATTGGCCGCCCTTCCCCGCTGTATTTTGCCGAGCGCACCACTAACCATCTTGGGGGCGCGAAAGTCTATTTCAAGCGCGATGAGCTGAATCATACTGGTGCGCACAAGATTAATCATTGCATGGGCCAGATTTTACTGGCCAAACGCATGGGCAAGACCCGCATTATTGCCGAAACCGGCGCGGGCCAACACGGCGTTGCTACGGCCACAGTCTGTGCGTTGTTTGACCTGCCCTGCACCGTCTACATGGGCGCGGAGGATGTGCGCAGGCAATCACCCAATGTGTTCCGTATGAAATTGCTGGGCGCGGAAGTTATTCCGGTCGAAAGCGGTTCCGGCACGCTTAAGGATGCCATGAATGACGCCATGCGCGACTGGGTGACGAATGTGCGCGACACGTATTATCTAATCGGCACAGTGGCCGGGCCACACCCCTTTCCCGAGATGGTGCGCGACTTCCAATCGATCATGGGCACAGAAGTGCGCGCACAGATGATGGAGCGCGAGGGCCGCCTTCCCGATACGCTGGTCGCCTGTATTGGCGGTGGATCGAATGCTTTGGGTTTGTTTCATCCATTTCTGGATGATCCTGATGTGCGCATGATCGGCGTTGAGGCTGGTGGGCATGGCGTAGATACAGATCAGCATGCCGCCAGTTTATCCGGCGGTACGCCCGGCATTTTGCATGGGATGAAGAGTTATTTCCTGCAGGATGCGGACGGCCAGATTCAAGAGGCACATTCGATTTCTGCCGGGCTGGATTATCCCGGTATTGGCCCGGAACATGCGTTTTTGTTTGATGAAAAACGCGTTGATTACGTTTCCGTGACCGATGATGAGGCTCTGGAGGCCTTTCAGCTGTGTACGAAGCTGGAGGGTATTATTCCCGCACTGGAACCCGCGCATGCCTTTGCCCATGTGTGCAAAATTGCCGGCAATTTGCCATCTGATCATATTCTGGTTATGAATCTTTGTGGCCGAGGTGATAAGGATATTTTCACCATTGCCGAAAAACTGGGCGTCAAAATTTAAGAGCAACTTATGAGCGCAACGCTAAATGCAAATTATGAGGTAAAGGCCGGACTGGCCGAGATCGAGGAATTCGATGTCGTCGGCGTGTCGATTGTGACCAGTAATGATACCGCCGCAGATGACATCAACGCCCTGTGGGAGAGGTTTTTCAAAGATAGTGTTGGCCAGCATATTCCAAATAAACGTGATGATGTGATTTTTGCCGTCTATAGCGATTATGAAGGCGACCATGAGGCCCCGTACCGCCTGACGATCGGGTATAGGATTGATCCCGAGAATGCGCAGGATACACCGGACGGCATGTATCAGGTGACATGCACATCAGGCGATTATGCCGTTTTAAGCGCGGCTGGTGAGCAGCCTAAAGCGTTGCTGCAGACCTGGGAGTCTATTTGGTCAAGTGATCTGGAGCGGACCTATGGCACAGATTTCGAAGTCTACGGCCCCCGATTTTTCGAAGACGGCGTGAATGAGGTTCTGGTTCATGTGGGGGTGAAGACGTGATTGCGATTAAAGACAATAAAACCGTAGAGGAAACGATCTGCGCATCGCGCATTCGCATGAAGCGCTTGATCAAAGCATATAGAGACGCACTTCCGAAAGAAATTTCAAAAAACCGCAAAAAAGCATTTCGATACAATGCAAATGTTGTCGGGAGACGATTGGATTTCTTTAACGCACTCACTTCAAGGCCGTTAAGGGAAGAATTCACATTCGTTGCACAGCCCATTGCCAAAGTTGAAGCCAACTTTAAGCGCAAAAGTAAAAATCGTGCTAATCACCAGAGATCAAAAATTTTCTCACTTATTGCGCGTACACAGAACGATCGTTTGCAAGCTATGGGGCTTAGCGGGGCAGAAATTGAATTTATGAGGGAATACAGGAAGCAACCAGTGCGAAATGGGCGGCCGCTTGATATCAAAGTTGAACATCTAAATCCGTTGTTTAATGGTGGATCAAATCGACATGACAATATTCATATTATACCGCGTTATCTGAACAACTTTTATGCTTGGCTAGGGCATATTCAGGTTGCTGACGAAGAAACAACCCATATCCTTGCGATCCGTGCGCGCGAAGAAGAAGGTGCCGTAAAACCCTTTATACCTATACTACCTGGGGGTTTTCGTCCAAAAATTGGAACACGTGCATCTTTGAAATCTCGAACCGATGAATTACTCGGACTGGACGTCCCCCTATGACCCGTATCGCCAAAACATTTGCCGCCCTTGACCGCCCAGCGCTGGTGGCGTTTATCACCGCTGGTGATCCTGATCATGAGAGGAGCCTTGCCATCCTGAAGGCCATGCCGGATGCGGGGGCGGATTTGATTGAGCTGGGCATGCCGTTCACCGATCCTGTGGCCGATGGACCGGCCATTCAGGCAGCTGGCCTTCGTGCGCTCAAGGCCGGAGCGAACATGCATAAGACGCTGGATATGGTTCGGGAATTCAGAAAAGATAATGACCACACGCCAATTATCCTGATGGGGTATATGAATCCGGTCAATCATTATGGCGCCGAAACATTCATGAACGACGCGGCGGAGGCCGGGGTTGATGGATTTATTCTGGTGGATTTGCCACCGGAAGAAGATGAAGATATTCGAAAACTGGCGAATGCGAAAAGCATGGATATCATCCGCCTGGTGACGCCGACAACGGATGAGGCACGTTTGAATACCCTGATTGATGGCGCGAGCGGGTTTTTATATTATGTGTCCATCACAGGCGTGACCGGATCTGCGCAGGCCAAACCCGCCGATATCGCCCCGCATGTAAGAACGATTCAGGAAAAGTCTGGCCTGCCTGTATGCATTGGTTTTGGTATTCGCACGCCCGAAGATGCCAGCGCCATGGGCGACATTGCAGACGGGGTTGTTGTAGGCTCAGCCTTCGTGCAAATCATTGCTGATAACCCTGAAGCACAAGACCTTGCCCAGCGTGTGGCAGAGCGTATTTCAGGCCTTTCTGCGCCGCTGAAGGCCAGAGCAGCCTCTGCCGCTTAACCTTGACATTTGATCACATTTAGACCATAAACGCAGGTCACGAGATCACGTCCATACAACAACGATAAAACGACACATGAACTGGCTAACAAACATCATTCGCCCCCGCATTCGATCCCTGGTTGAACCCAAGGAGGTGCCGGATAATCTTTGGGATAAATGCACCTCATGTGAGGGCATGTTGTTTCACCGTGATTTGGAAGAAAATCACAATGTTTGCTATCACTGCGGGCATCATTTGCGCATTCGCGTGAAACAACGTCTGGATATGTTATTTGACGATTCAGAATACAAAAAATTGTCGCTGCCTAAAGCCATATATGATCCTCTGAAATTCAAGGATAGAAAGAAATATTCCGATCGTCTTCGGGAAGCCAAAAGCAAGACCGGCCACGAAGAAGCCATCACACTGGCGAAGGGTAAAATCGGCGGGCAAAACATTGTCATTGCCGCGTTTAACTTTAGCTTTATGGGTGGATCGATGGGCGCGGCCGTTGGCCATGCGATTGTTGCCGGGGCCGAAGAAGCGGTGAAGACCAATTCCGCCTTTATGGTCATTCCAGCCTCTGGCGGGGCACGGATGCAGGAGGGGATATATTCCCTTATTCAAATGCCGCGCAGTATTATCGCCGTAGAAATGGTGAAGGAAGCCAGGCTCCCGTATATTGTATTGCTCACTGATCCGACAACGGGCGGCGTTAGCGCCTCATTCGCTATGGTTGGTGACGTCCATATTGCCGAACCCGGTACAACAATTGGATTTGCCGGCCGCCGCGTGATTGAGGAAACGGTCCGCGAAACCTTGCCTGATGATTTCCAGACCGCAGAATACCTGAGGGAACATGGTATGGTGGATATGGTCGTTGCCCGTCCAGACCTGCCCGAAACCATCGGGCGCATTTTGAATTTGTTGATGGACACAAAGGGCGAAAAAGCCTCAAAAAAAGATAAAGACAGCAAGAACGGCAACCCAAAGGCCAATGGAAAATCAAATTTATCAAAGGCCGAGAATGCAGAAAAGGCACTCAGAAGCGCTACACAAGCCCTCAAGCATGTTCAAGCGGCGCAAAAAGCCGTTAAGGCTGTCAAATACCCGGAGGAAGGCGCTATGTCCTCCACAAACGCTGCGCAAGCAGAGGCGCAAATTACCGCCAAGAGCGCTTAATACCGCCGCATGTACGCCAACGACCTCAAGCATCCCAATCAAACGCTTGAAGAGAAGCTACATCACCTTTATGGGCTGAATAGAACCAAAGCCATTGATCTGTCTTTTCGCCCCCCGTTTCTGGACCTGCTAGAGCGATTTGGAAATCCGCAAAACCATTTACCACCCGTCATTCATGTGGCCGGAACGAACGGCAAGGGTTCGATCATTGCTTTTCTTAAAGCCATGCTGGAGGCCCAGGGTAAATCCGTTCATGCATATACATCCCCGCATCTCCAGCGCTTTAACGAGCGCATTGTTTTGGCTGGACAGGAGATTGAAGATGGCCCGCTAGAGGATTTGATTGATGAGGCGATCACGCATAATGCAGGTGGGGAAGTCACGTTTTTTGAAATCACAACCGCGATGGCATTGGCGGCATTTTCACGAACACCCGCCGATTTTACATTGCTGGAAGTCGGTTTGGGCGGCCGTTTGGATTGCACGAATGTTGTTGAACGCCCAGCGATCACAATCATTAACGCGATTGGGTATGATCACACCGAATATTTAGGCGAAACATTGCCCGAAATTGCCGGAGAAAAGGCCGGAATCATGAAGGCAGGCATACCTTGTGTGATTGGTGCCCAAACTGAAGAGGCTGTTGAAGCTGGCGTATTGGATGCATTTCAAGCGCGAGCAGAGCAATTAGGTGCCCCCCTGTATATTCTAAAAAATGCAGTTTCAGGGGAAGGTTTGCTCATCGGTGAGCACCAGCAAAACAATGCAGCCGCAGCCATCAAAGCTCTGGAAGTTTTGGGGCTGGCTTCTGAGGGCGCCGTTCAAGCAGGCCTGAAAAATGTATCA
>CAYGQP010000042.1:0-3297 GCA_964352115.1 uncultured Micavibrio sp.
CCTGTTTATATTAATGCGAAAGCCATGCCAGTTTTCTGGTTGGTTATTATTGTTTTTTATCAACTGCTTATGCACTTCCCCTTTTTGCAAATCTTGTTTTTTCATAACTTGAAATGTTTCAGGTGTTCCTTTAATGCCGGGTGATCGGCAAAGATTGCCGTTACATTTTTACCCAGTAGGCTTGAATAAAATTTGTGGCATAGGGCCGGGGAAACAAGCTTTGCGCGGGTTTGGAGTTTCAGGTATGATGGATTTCAATCAATATCTCTTTAGGTGGTTTCTCATATCATGTTGAAAAATAAACGATTTATCTCCATTTTTGTGTCGTTTTGTATGCTGTGCGGTGGTTTTTTATATTATGCCCAAGTGTCTGATGCTGAAAAAAAGCCATCTGAGGACACGGTGTTGATTGATCAGGGCGGGTTTGTCCCTCATAAGGCACTTTATGATATTAGCCTTGCCGGAACGAAAAGCGGCGCGCAGATCGTTAATATTCGTGGTCAAATGCTGTATGAATGGCAAACAACCTGCGAGGCCTGGAATGCTAATCACCGGTTTAATCTGATATACGAATATGCAGATAGCCCCGCGTTACAAATTACCAGCGACTTTTCGACTTTTGAAATGTTCGATGGCAGCAGTTTTGATTTTAATTCACAAAGAAAAAGAGATGGTGATTTGTTTGAAGAGCTTCGCGGTCAGGCTTCGGCAGCTTCGGGCGATGTAACGGGGAAGGCTGTTTATTCGAAGCCGAAAGGATTGGTGTTTGATTTGCCAGAGGAAACACTATTTCCAATGGCGCATACGCTGGACGTTCTAGAGCATATGAATGCAGGAAAGAAATTTTACAGCGCAACAATTTTTGATGGCAGCGATGAAAAAGGGCCTGTTCAGGTTACGACTTTTATTGGACCGACCGTCAATGCTGTCGCCAATATTGCCCCTTCGGAAAATATTGATATGGCTCTTTTGAATACATCAGCACACAATGCGCGTTTGGCCTTTTTCCCGTTAAGCGAGGCATCCTCTACGGCGGATTATGAAATGAATTTGGTGTTGCACGATAATGGCGTCGTGAGCGACATGTTCATTGAATACGAAGACTTTAGTGTCAGCCAGAAGCTGGTTGCTCTGGAGCGCATGGATACTCTATGCACGCCAGAGGAGCAGGTTACCCCTATCGATCCCGCGCAATAACACCTTAACTTATTTAAGCGTTTGCAGAGGCGTCCAAAACCCGATAAAATTTAAAAGGCTTAGTCATTAAGCGTATCACAAAAGATGGAATCCATGAGTAAAACCGTATTGATTGTTGAAGATGACGAACTAAACATGAAGCTTTTTCGCGATCTTCTCGGCGCGCATGGCGTTGGCACGATTGAGACACGAGACGGTTCAAATGTTATGGAGCTTGCCAGAGAAAATAAGCCCGATTTGATTTTGATGGATATTCAGTTGCCGAAAATCAATGGCTTGGATCTTATTAAGATGCTTAAGGATGATCATGATCTTAAATCCATACCTATTGTCGCGGCGACGGCTTTCGCGATGAAGGGCGATGAGCAAAAAATCAGAGAAGGCGGTTGTGAAGATTATATTTCCAAGCCGATCTCTGTCAGTCGGTTTTTAGAAATTGTCGATCACTACCTTGATGATGATTACGCCTCGAAAGAATTAGCCAAACAAGAAGAAGAGTAAAAGAGGGATCTATGTCTGCCCGCGTTTTGGTTGTCGATGATATTCTGCCCAATGTTAAACTGTTGGAAGCCAAGCTCACGAGTGAATATTATGAGGTTCTCACGGCGACAAATGGCCAAGAGGCTTTGGACAAAGTCGCCTCAGAAAGCCCGGATATCATATTGTTAGATGTGATGATGCCCGGTATGGATGGGTTCGAGGTTTGCACGCGCATAAAGGCCGATCCAAAGTTTGCGCATATTCCTGTTGTCATGGTCACAGCCCTTACGGATACAGAGGATAAAATTAGGGGCCTTGAATCCGGTGCGGATGATTTCCTAAGCAAGCCGATCAACGATACTGCCCTGATGGCCCGTGTCCGATCGCTGGTTCGTTTGAAAATGGCGCTGGATGAATGGCGCGTCAGGGAAAATACGGCCAATCAACTTGGTGTGGTTGATGAGTCCTCGAATGTAATGGATGAATCCGCTGATAATGCCAAGGTTTTGATTGTCGAAGATAAAGATTTTGAAAAGCGAAAAATCGAAGAAACCTTGTCTCAGGACCATGACGAAGTTGTCACGGTTGATCGTGGCGTCGACGCCATGGATTTTGTCCGAGAAAACGATGTCGATTTGCTTGTGATTAGCCTTAACCTTGCGGGCGAGGATGGATTGCGGCTTGTTTCACATCTGAAATCGAATGAGCGCACACGGCAGGTCCCCATTTTGATGATCGGTGAAGATGGTGACATGGACAAGGTTGCGCATGGTCTGGAAATCGGCGCTCATGATTATATCCTTCGTCCGGTTGACCGTAATGAGCTGCTGGCGCGTGTTCGCACGCAAATTCGCCGTAAACGTTTTCAGGAACGGTTGCGGGCAACATATGAGATTAGTCTTTCTATGGCGCTGACGGATAGTTTAACCGGGCTTTATAATAGGCGCTATCTTGAGGTTCACCTTGATAAATTGCTCAGTAAAAATACGGAAACCAACAAGATGTTGGCTGTGTTGATGATTGATATTGATCATTTTAAGGCTGTAAATGACACGTATGGCCACAATGTCGGTGATGAAATTCTTAAAACCTTTGCCGAGCGACTTAAGGATAAGCTCAGAAGTTTTGACCTTGTGGCACGTTTGGGTGGTGAGGAGTTTGTTGTTGTCCTGCCGGATGTATCGCCGGAGCGCGCGCATATGGTCGCGGAACGTTTGCGGATGGGTATTGGAGATGAGACCTTTGCTTGTAATACGCCGGAGGGGTGTTTGCAAATCACAACATCTATTGGCGGGGCCATTATAGAGCCGGGTCAGACAAAACCTGAGGAGGTTCTGGAGCGCGCTGATATTTGCTTGTATCAGGCCAAGGAAGCGGGGCGTGATTGCACGGTGTTTGAGAATGTCGGGAAGCTCAACCCTGATGATTATAAATTACAGCTTCGCGAGCCTATCGAATAAACGCTGTTATCCTTTTTCTATTTGATCAATAAAAAACGCCTCAAAATGTGAGGCGTTTTCTTATTCTTTGCAGGATGCAAATAAATCCTAGTTTTTCTTGGATGGTGGCATTTTCTTCTCGATGAATTTCACGTGCATGCCTTTTTTCCCCGTCTTTGGG
>CAYGQP010000042.1:3307-9787 GCA_964352115.1 uncultured Micavibrio sp.
TCCAATTTGTATGCTGCGCGTGGGCTGCGTCGTTTATAGTAACGAAACCCTGTTTCTGCTGAACTTTCCATGCGCACTAACATTGCGCCGCCTTTTTTGGCCATATCGATTACTCCTATAATTCGTGAGGCGTTTTATCGCTCATTTTATCTGCCCTGTCAAGAACTGCGTTTATTCTTCTTACGCTTGTGGTGTTTTTTAGGCTTTTTACCGCGAGACGCCCCTTTATCTTTACGATGATTGGGGCTGTGGTTGTTTTTAGAAATGAAGCCCGGAATATCCGCGCCTTTATCGTGGCCAACCAATTCTAAAACGGTGCTTCCTGTTAGGCCGTCTGCTTCCTTGAGGCGTACGCGGACCCTGGCGCCCAGACGAAAGACAATGCCTGTTCGTCGTCCAATGAGTGCATGTTCCTTTTCATCGTGGACAAAGAAGTCTTGCTTCATGGAGCGCATGGGAATAAGGCCGTCTGCGCCGCTCTCATTTAATGAAACGAATAACCCGAACCGCGTGACACCGGTAATTTGGCCATCAAATTCGGCGCCGATTTGTGTGGAGAGAAAGGCAGCGGTAAAGCGATCAACCGCATTGCGCTCAGCCTCCATAGAGCTGCGCTCGGTTTTGCAGATGTGATCGCAAATTTCATCAATGCGGGCGATTTCCCCCTGAGCCATTCCGCCGGGCCCAAGTCCAAAGCTTGCAATGAGGGCGCGGTGCACCAGCAAATCTGCGTAGCGACGAATCGGAGATGTAAAATGCGCATACCGCGATAGAGCGAGTCCAAAATGTCCAAGGTTATCCGTGGAATATATGGCTTGTGACTGGCTTCGCAGCACGACTTGCGAAATAAGGTGACTGTATTCCATTTTTTTTGCGTGATGCAAAACATTGTTCAGATTTTTGGGCGATATCGTATTTCCTTTGGGCAAGTTTAGCTCAAAGCTACTGATGAATTCGCGTAGGGCGGTCAATTTTTCAAAGCTGGGTTTGTCATGCACCCGGTAAACACAGGGATAATTCTGGGCGGCCTTTGTTTCCAAAGCTGTGGCGGCGGCGACATTGGCCAGGATCATGAATTCTTCGATTAATTTGTGTGCATCAAGGCGGTCACGCTTGCGTACGCCGGTCATGTTGTTTTTGTCATTTAAAATAATTTGGCGCTCTGGAAGCTCGAGCTCTAATGCGCCGCGTTTCTGGCGCGCGGTATCGAGGATGTCAAAAGCCTCATAGAGAGGCTCAATCACATGTCCCATGAGGTGCTGCGTGATCTCATCGGTTTGGCCATCGCGGGCCGCCTGAACCTGTTCATAGGTCAGGCGTGCGTGTGATTTCATCAGGCCGCGCACGAATTTGTGTTTTACGAGCTGCCCTTCATGGTCGATATACAAATGCACGGCCAAACAGGCGCGGTTTTCATGGGGGCGTAATGAGCAAAGGTCATTCGATAGGGCCTCGGGCAACATGGGCACGACGCGGTCGGGGAAGTAGGTAGAATTCCCACGGCGCTGTGCTTCGTTATCGAGAGCGGATTCCGGCTTCACGTAATAGGCAACATCGGCGATGGCGACGATGAGGTGAAAGCCCTTATCGGTTTTTTCAGCAAACACGGCATCGTCGAAATCCCTTGCGTCCGCGCCATCAATGGTGACAAGGGGGATGTTTCGTAAATCCTCACGGCCCTTAACCGGCGGGACCTTGAGCCCTTCCGCGGCCTTAAGCACTTCGGCTGGGAATTCTTCAATAATCCCGGCTTCGTGCAAACTAATCAGGCTTATGGCTTTTGGATCATTGCGTTTGCCCAGAACATCGATAATCCGGACATTTTTGAGCTTTAAGCCACGTGAGGGCTGGATCTCAGCAATACACAGATCGCCGTCCCTTGCGCCGTTTAGTTCAGCTTGCGGGACGATAAATTCGTTCTTGGCTTTTTTGTCTGTCGGCGCCAGTATTGCGCCACGTTTTGTCATTTTTAATAACCCCAGAACTCGCCCACGTTCGGTATCAAGTTTTTTAATCACTCGTGCCTCATAGACGTCTTTGTCTGCTCGGCTCAGGCGCACAAGCGCAAGGTCTTTCAGGGCAAGTGAGGCATGCCCCTTGTCGCCCGGCATAATTTCGATGCGCGGAGGTGGACCCTGGACTTCGGGGCTCCAATCAACGGGCGTGGCAAACAGATCGCCGTCAATGTCGATATCAATGACTTCAACGATTGTGACGTTCGGCAGGCGGTCAGGAATGGCGTACTTGCCTCCCGGTTGTTTGATCAGGACGCCGTCGGTTTCGAGAGCCTTGAGGGTTTTTTTGAGTTCAATTCGTGCAGGTCCGCCCTGTACGTTAAGTGCTTTGCCGATTTCGCGTTTGGTCATCGGCGCGGACGTTGATTTTAGGAAATCAAGAATCTTAGTTTTATTCATTGTATATTTGTATAAAGCATTTATCGTCGTTTGTCAGAAAAAAGCATCGATCGTAAAAGTCTTGTTGAGCAAAAGTATTGGCTATAAAAGAGATCGTCTTTTGACATGCTGTATTAATGCGCAGTAAAATCAATAAGGTGCATAAAATATAAGGGAGTGCGTAATAATGTCACAATATACCTCAAATAGGTTTCAGGACCTTTTCGAAGACCCATCTTATCTTGTTCTAAACGGCGATTATCTCGCTAACTCAGAAGATTGGGAAGATAGCTATATCTTGTATGAGGTTGATTTTATTCGCGTTGGCCCACCTTCTGGTCCCATAAGTGATCTTGATATGACTATTCAAAATGTAGTGGGTGCCTCTGGCGCCATACCTATATCACACATTTCAGTTGGTTTCGGGAGTCTTACAGAGATTGTCGGCTCTATAAACCTTCATATAATTGATATTCCAAATGTGGATGTTCTAAGCTTTCAAATGCTTACCGAAAGTGCATCGATACTTCTGGAGGGCGTTTATCGTTCGCGTGTTGACTTTTCTAATCAAGATGATTCTGAAGTTGGCCATAATATTACGCTTGTCCATTCTGATGAACATGCAGATGTGCTCGGTTCATTTTCAGTACCACACCATCAAATATATTCAGGCGCTGGTGATGATGTGATCACTCTTGTTGTTGATGAAGATACACCAAACCAGACAGGATTTATTCTCTCTGGTGCTGGAGACGATGTTATACAGGTTGTAAATAATCTCGATGATATGGAAGCTGGCATGGGTTCTGTGTTGGTTTCCGCGGGAGACGGAGATGACTTCGTTTCTGGTGGAAATGCAGTATTCGGTGATACTATATCTGGCGGTGCTGGTAATGATGAAATTTATGGTAATGGCGGTGATGACATCCTCGATGGTGGGGCTAATGATGATTTTATTATTGGCGGAGCCGGTTCGGATGTGATTGAAGGTGGTGCTGGCAATGATATTCTGTACGGTGATGATCCCGTTTTTACATCTGGTGAGCCAGATCAGCCAGCATTCGAAGCTCTGGTCAATGAAATTCTGGATATATCGCAACCAATCAGTCTGCTTGATTTTGTAGGAAATAGCTCAATTTCATCTTCCGTAGACAGGTTGGATGCTTATTCTAAGCCAGAGCAAGATGAGAGAGAGCCAAAAGATACAAGAGAGACAATCTTCGATGAATTTGATTCTTTTGGTGATCGATTACTTGATGGGGATCTGGAGCCATTGGGCGATGCTGATATTTTTGTCTTTAATGAGCTCGGTGCGAACAATGCTGATACTATCATGGACTTTGACGTGCTCGAGGGCGATGCGATTGATCTTTCTAGTATCATCAGCGGTTTTGATGCGAATGATGATATCCTTGACTTTATCCAGCTAACCGAAGTGAACGGGAGCACGGTTGTATCTGTTGATGGTAACGGTGCGTCGGGTGGATCAAATTATCAAGAGGTTGTAACTCTCAATGGTGTTACAGGTCTTGATGCGGCTGATCTGGTCACTAATGGAAATTTAATCCTTTAAGGTATTGATTAAAGTTGTAAAAAAGAGCCCCAAATGAGGCTCTTTTTTTATTATGCACTTTTCTTGTTCGCTTTTTTTGCGGCGCTGGCGGCTTTTTTCTTTTTTGATGGTTTTTTCTTCGCGGGTTTCTTTTTGTTCGCACTGCCCGGTGCGCCCTGGCCAGCAGCCTTTAGGGCATCACGTTTCATTTTCTCAGCGATCAGGTCCACGGCGCGGTTCATGCCTATGGTCATGACATCCTCATCCTTCGGGATGGATGCGAATTTGTTGTCATGTTTTACGAACGGGCCAAAGCGGCCGATGCCGGCCTCAATGAGCTTGCCTGTTTCAGGGTGTGTGCCAACTTCGCGCGGCAGGGCCAGAAGTTCAAGCGCGGTCTCTATTGTAACATCAGCGACGGTCATGCCCTTGGGCAGGCCTTGACGTTTTGGAGCTGGTGGTTTTGGTTTGGGTGGTTTTTTCGGGGCCTTTTCACCGGCCTTCTTGGCGATTTTTTTGGCTTCCGTCCAGTCCTTAATGGCCTTGTCATATTCTGCCATGATCTTGGCCTCTTCCTCGGCGGTTTGTTCCGGTGCATCGATCTGCACATAGGGGCCGTAGGGGCCACGGCGTAAGGTCACGGTGCGCCCTGTGCCGGGATGCTTGCCGAGGACTTTGGGTTCATTGGCCAGCGCGGCTTCTTCCGCGCTGCCTGCTGCTCCATCGCCATCGGCCATTTCCAGCGGTTTGGTGAATTTACATTCAGGATAGTTTGAACAGCCGATAAAGGCGCCAAATTTTCCAAGCTTTAAGCCGAGGCGGCCTTCGTTACGTTTATCGGCGATGCAGGCCTTGCATTCGCGCGGGTTAGGGTTATCCGCAGTCGGGGCAAAGAAGTGTGGTCCAAGTTCGGCATCAAGGTGGTCGATGACTTCGGTGATGGTCAGATCCTTGGTTCCATCAACAGCATTCTTGAAATCTACCCAGAATTGACGCAGCATTTCCTTCCATTGTACATGCCCGCCTGCAATGGCGTCGAGCTCTTCCTCGAGATTGGCGGTGAAATCATAATCGACATAGCGACTAAAGAATTTCTCCAGAAAAGTCGTCACGACTCGGCCACGGTCTTCGGGGATGAAACGTTTGCGGTCCATGGTCACGTAGTTGCGGTCACGCAGGACTTGCAGGATGGAAGCATAGGTGGATGGGCGGCCAATACCCAGTTCCTCAAGACGCTTCACAAGTGAGGCTTCTGAATATCTTGGTGGTGGCTGTGTGAAGTGCTGCGTGGGGTCAACATTCACGGTTTTTGTTGCATCGCCTTCGGTCATGGGGGGCAAGATACGATCACGATCGTTTTTGGGCGCTTCATCTTCATCATCGCCTTCGGTTTCAATATAGAGCGTCAGGAATCCATCGAATTTCACGACAGAGCCATTTGCGCGCAGGATCACGTCATCAGTGCCATCAGAAAGGTCTACAGCGACCTGGTCCATGATGGCGTTCTCCATTTGTGACGCAACGGTGCGTTTCCAGATTAGGTCGTAGAGCTTGCGGTGGCCTTCATCGGCCAGACCAAGATCCATTACGGTTTTGCTCATGTTGGTTGGGCGAATGGCTTCGTGCGCTTCCTGGGCGTTTTTGGCCTTAGATTTATAAAGGCGAGGCTCACCGGGCAGGTATTTATCGCCGTATGATCCCTTAATCACGTCACGGGCCTGTTTTACCGCATCTTCGGACAGGGTGGTGCCGTCTGTTCTCATGTATGTAATGTGACCAGCTTCGTATAGGCCTTGGGCATTGCGCATGGTTTGCGCGGCGCTCATGCCGAGTTTGCGGGAGGCTTCCATTTGCAGGGATGAGGTAATAAACGGTGCGGCTGGGCTGCGGCGCGTTTGTTTCTTCTCAATCTTCTGGACTTTCAGGCTTTTGGATTTAATCCGTTCCACAGCCCTGTTGGCGTCTGCTTCGCTGCTGATATCCAGTTTGTCGAGTTTGTTGCCTGCCAAATGGGTGAGACGGGCGGTGAAGGGCACGCCCTCGGCTGTGTGAAGTTTGGCTTCGATGGACCAGTATTCTTGCTCGTTAAACAGTTCAATTTCTGTTTCGCGCTCACAAATGAGGCGCAGGGCGACCGATTGCACGCGCCCAGCAGAGCGGGAGCCGGGAAGTTTGCGCCAGAGCACAGGCGATAGGTTAAAGCCCACAAGATAATCCAATGCGCGGCGTGCGAGATAAGCCTCGATCAATGGAGTGTCGAGTTCGCGAGCATTGTTAAAGGCCTCCTGAACGGCGGTCTTGGTGATTTCGTTAAAGGTGACGCGGCTAACCTTTTTATCCTTGAGCAACCCTTCTTCGTTTAACAGTTCCTGAACGTGCCACGAAATGGCCTCACCCTCGCGGTCGGGGTCAGTGGCGAGGAACAGATTGTCGGCTTTTTTCAGGGCCTTTTTAATTTCATTGACGTTTTTTTGTGATCGCTCGCCGAGTTGCCATTTCATCGAGAAATCATCATCAGGCAGAACGGAACCGTCC
>CAYGQP010000043.1:0-9746 GCA_964352115.1 uncultured Micavibrio sp.
GTGCGTGCATCATTGGCATTTTGGGTAATGCCGCTTCGAAAGCCCCGCGCCGCCAAGATTGTCTGGCGCACGGCGGACCGGATTTGGATATGGGCGGGCGACACATCGAGCGATTATAATCATTACACAAAACGCGTTTTACTGAGCGGTGTTCTACTCAGCACAACCTTGGCCTGGATCAATGACGATAATGATGATTTGTCCAAAACCCGGGAATTTTTGGATCGTCGCATTGAAAATGTAATGCAGTTGGGGAAAGTAATAAGCACAATGAAGAGGAAGAATGCTTAAATCAAATCAATATTTTGGCCTTTTTTGGCTAATTTTGTTTCTTGTGTTTCTTCCGCCCGTGGCGCATGCAGGGTTTTGGGACTTTCTGTTTCCCTCCCTTAGGGAAGAATATGACCCCTATGAAACGCTTCAGGCGCCTTTCGCCTATGACCCGAATGCCCCAAAAGCCACGGAGGAGGACTTCCAAAGAGGCTTGGCCGACAACTCACCTCTGGATATTCGCCACAGAAACACGAGCATTATTTCCAGCTGGGTGATGAAGGTTGTCCCGCAGGCGATTAGCTTGAATGCTACGAATTATAATGAGGGGATAGCGCAGCTCGATGAATTCTTGAATGCAACCGCAAAAGCACAGTATTTGAAATTTATCAATGAAACAGGGCTAATGAAGGCTGTTCAATCCGGGGCTTATGATATCCGGGCCTTTGTTGAGGATACGCCAGAACTGTTGAATGAAGGTGTTGTAAACGGCCGTTACCGCTGGGCTTTTCAGGTGAAAATGGTCACAAGTATTGTCGATAGCAACGCCAAGGATTACCGAAACGTTGTGCCGGATAACCGTCTGATCACTCTGACCATTCAGGTGGGGCGCACACCCGATGTTGATAATGAACACGGTGTCATCATAGAGCGCTGGGAAGGCACGATGGAGAATTATGAGTAGCCTCCGTGCGCAAACTACACCTTGACGACTGTTGCTCTTTTTTAATTTATCCCCACTCTTCACAGGAAAAAAAGCGGCGCTTTGAAGTTTAGCTTTTCATTATTGAACACAGCGATACACTCCCCACAATCCAAATTAAAACTATAGACCTGATCGAAAGAGGAGTTTTTTAATGTCCGAGAACGTGGCGAACTTTCCGCAAAATGATGAAGAGCAAACCCCCCAAGAGGAAGCCAAGGATGTTGGAGGTGTCGCCGGTAAGCGCCTGCACAGCTTCATTGAACGGCTGGAAAACCTTGAGGAAGAGAAGGCGGCGCTCGCCGAGGACATAAAGGAAGTCTATGCCGAAGCCAAGGGCGTAGGATTTGATGTCAAAACTATCCGTAAGATCATAAGCCTGCGTAAGATGGAGCCCGAAAAACGGCGCGAACAGGATGAGCTTCTCGTTCTCTATAAATCCGCAATCGGTATGATCTAGGCCTTTATCCTACGCGCTTTCTGGGTTTTTGAGCAGGGCATCGACGTCCGAGGGATCGGCCAGCGTTGATGTGTCGCCCAGATTTTCCAGCTCATTGGCAGCGATTTTGCGCAAGATACGGCGCATAATTTTCCCAGATCGCGTTTTTGGCAGCCCAGGGGCCCACTGGATGATATCCGGCGTCGCGATGGGGCCGATAATCGTGCGTACGGTTTGCACGATCTCGTTTTTCACGTCATCATTTTCTTCCTGCCCTGCCTTGAGCGTCACATAAGCATAGATGCCTTGTCCTTTTATATCATGTGGATAGCCAACAACAGCCGCTTCTGCGACACCGTCATGCTCGTCAATCGCGCTCTCAATTTCCGCTGTGCCGAGGCGGTGGCCAGAGACGTTAATGACGTCATCTACGCGGCCTGTGACCCAGTAATATCCGTCCTCATCGCGGCGTGCGCCGTCCCCCGTGAAATATCGGCCGGGGAAGGTCGCAAAATAAGTCTGCTTGAAGCGCTCGTGATCACCGTAAACGCTGCGCATTTGGCCGGGCCATGGATCGGAAATGCAGAGATTTCCCTCACCGGGGCCTTCAATTTCCGTGCCGTCATTATCGACCAGAACAGGCTTAATGCCAAAGAATGGCCGCGTCGCTGATCCGGGTTTAAGGTCAAACGTGACATGCGGGGTCATAATGTGCCCACCGTTTTCGGTCTGCCAGTACGTGTCCATAATGGGGCAGCGCCCCTCGCCAACCACGTTGTAATACCACGTCCAGGCCTCGCTATTGATCGGTTCGCCAACACTGCCAAGAATGCGCAGGGAGCTACGGTCGGTCTTGGTAACGTATTCATCGCCAGCGCGAATAAGCGCGCGAATAGCCGTGGGCGCGGTATAGAAGATATTGACTTTGTGCTTGTCCACCACATTCCAGAACCGCGACCAGTCCGGATAATTTGGCACGCTTTCAAATACAACGGTTTTCGCGCCATTCGAAAGCGGGCCATAGACAATGTAGGAATGTCCGGTTACCCAGCCAACATCGGCCGTGCACCAGAATACCTCGCCTGGTTTGTAATCAAATACAGTCGCGAAAGTGAGCGTTGCATAGACCATGTAACCGCCCGTGGTGTGCAAAATACCCTTCGGCTTCCCTGTTGAGCCAGATGTAAACAGGATAAACAGCGGATCTTCAGCGTTCATGTGTTCGGGCGGGCAATCCTCAGACTGCTCATCCACAATGTCATGCCACCATACATCGCGGTAATCGGCCATGTTCACATCTGTGTCGGTGCGCTGAAAGACCAGAACGGTGTGCACATCATCAAGGCCGTCTATGGCTTTGTCAACGTTGCTCTTCAACGGAATACGCTTGCTGCCGCGCAGCCCCTCATTGGCCGTGATCACAACATCAGATTCACAATTAATGATACGGTCACGCAGGGCCTCGGGCGAAAACCCGCCAAAAACGACCGAATGAACGGCGCCGATGCGTGCGCAGGCCAGCATAGCATAGCAAGCCTCAACCACCATCGGCATATACAGCGTAACGCGGTCACCTTTTTTGACGCCGCGGTCTTTTAAGGCATTGGCAAGCTTTGAAATCTCTTTGTGCGCTTCGCCGTATGTAACGTTGTGGCTGTCGCTTGGGTCATCGCCCTCAAAAATAAAGGCCACGTCGTGTTCTTTTTCGGGCAGGTGGCGATCAATACAATTGTAACAGGCGTTTAATTCTCCATCCTCGTACCATTTAATGGTGACATCGCCCTGATAAGACGCGTTTTTAATTTTAGTTGGTTTTTTGAACCATTCCAGATTATTAGCCATTTCTGACCAAAATGTATCGGGGTCCTCAATCGATTGTTTGTACATGTCTAGATAACGTTCTTCTGACATCAACGCTTGGTTTTTGGTTTCATCAGAAGGTAGAAATACATCATCGGACATTAGGCAAACTCCATTTCATTTTGGGTAATGTATGGAAGGAGTTTAACGATTTTTAGATGTTTTTGAAAGAGCGCTGGCGGAAAGAATCGGCTAAGCGCCGCCCATATCAAGAATAATTTTCCATTCATGGTCTTCTACCGGGCAAACGGACAGACGCGATTGCCGCACGAGGGCCATGCTCTCAAGCGCAGGATTCTCTTTGATAGCCTTCAGCGTAACAGGTGACTTTATAGGCTTTACAGCCTTTACATCCACCATGCCAAATCGTCCCTTTGGGTCGGTATGGTCCGGGTAGTATTCCTTAACCACCTCAACAATACCTACAATCTCTTTTCCCTCGTTGGAATGATAGAAGAAACATTGATCGCCGGTTTTCATGGCCTTCATATTGTTTGAAGCCTGATAGTTTCTGACACCGTCCCAATGGGTGCGGCCATCCTTCACCATTTCGTCCCAGCTATATTTGAACGGTTCTGACTTAATCAACCAATATGCCATCTATGCCTCCTTTTTTAGTTCTTATTTGCGGCTCATTTCATATTTGAACGGCCGGTTCAGCATTTCCTCAATCGCATCATCAATGGCCATGCCTTCGTTCAGGCATTTGTTGACGGCTTCTGTGATAGGCATATCAACGGCATGCTTTTTCGCGAGAGCCAGCGTTGATTGGGCTGAATGAACGCCTTCAGTCACGGCGTTACGTGCTCCTAAAATATCTTCAAGAGAGTCGCCCTGTCCCAATGCATACCCAAGAGAATAGTTCCGCGATTGCATAGAGGAGCAGGTTAGCATTAAATCGCCAATGCCGCACATCCCCAGAAGCGTATCTTTTTGTGAACCCATGGCCACTCCAAGGCGCGCAATTTCAGCGATGCCGCGTGTCAGAAGCGCCGCTCTGGCGCTATCGCCAAGCTGACGGCCGGATACAATGCCGCAGGCTATGGCGATCACATTTTTAATAGCCCCGCCAAGCTGTGTGCCAATCATGTCACTTGTCACGTATGGGCGGAAACGTTTGACGCCAAGCGCGTTTTGCAAATCACGCGCCAAATCCATGCTTTCCGCGCCTATAGTTACGGCGCTCGGAAGCCCACGTGCAATTTCGGAGGCAAAAGTCGGCCCGCTCAGAACACCTGTCGGCGTATCTGGAATAACCTGCTTAGCAACATCAGAGAGCAAAAGACCAGTTTTTAGCTCAATGCCTTTTGAGCAAATGACCACGGGGCGCTGGTTGTCTAATGAAGGCTTAATATCCTCAAGTGTTTTGCGCATGTGCTGCGCGGGCGTCACCAGAAGAATGACCTCTTTGCCTGCGGCTTCATGAATGTCGTTTGTGGCTTTCAGATTTTTACTCAATGGAACGCCGGCAAGATACATGGAATTTTCATGCTTGGCATTGATGGATTCAACGACCTCATCTTCCATAGCCCATAAGGTTACATCGCGGCTATCCTTGGCTAAAACTTCTGCCAGAGCCGTTCCCCATGCTCCGCCGCCAATCACTCCAATTGTTTTTGTACTGTGTGGCATTCTTGTATCTTCTTCTTTGTTGATGCTTAAAACCAGTTACGCTTTAATTTTTTATGCTTTGACCCCGGCACCATGCCGTTTCTCGGCCGTCGGGTCAAGAGGCCAACGCGGCCTGGCTTTCGTATTCAACGCATCACTATGCCCAACCTTAAGGCGCTCCAGCCCGGCCCAGGCAATCATCGCTGCATTGTCCCCGCAAAGCGCTAATGGCGGGGCATACAGCGTCATGCCATTGCTATCGCAGACGGCCTTTAGGCGCTCACGAATAGCCGCATTTGCGGCCACCCCACCGGATACCACAAGCGTAGGATCAGATGATGAATACGTGGTCATAAATTGTGAGATAGCTTTCTCGCATCGATCCGCCAGTACATCGGCCACTGCTTCTTGAAATGAAAATGCCAATGCGGCGATGTCCTCTTGTTTCAAATCGCCCTCGGGTAATTTTTCAACATGATTACGAACCGAGGTTTTCAGGCCGGAAAAGGAAAAATCCAGTTCCTTTCGTCCCTTCATCGGGCGCGGTAGATCAAAACGCTCGCGCGCGGCTACTTTATCTGTGCATCGCGCGGCCATGTTCTCTAGATTCGGTCCGCCGGGATAGGGTAGGCCCATAATTTTCGCTGATTTATCAAAGCACTCCCCGCAGGCGTCATCCAAAGTCGTGCCCCAACGTTTATAGTGTCCAACACCCTCCGCCACTAGGATCTGCGTATGACCGCCGGACACCAGCAACAGCAAATAGGGGAATTCGGTTTTGTCTGTTAAGCGCGGTGTCAAAGCATGCCCCTCAAGGTGGTTTACCGCGATAAACGGCAGGTTTTTGGTCATGGCAATGGCCTTGCCGGCCATCATCCCGACCATTACGCCGCCAATCAGGCCGGGGCCGCACGTCGCCGCAACACCGTCCAGATCATCAAACCCAATCCCCGCATCATCCATGGCCGCCTCGATTAACGTGTGCAGATGATCCATGTGGGCGCGCGCCGCAATCTCGGGAACCACACCGCCGAATGCTTTATGCTCCTTGAGCTGGCTTAGCACAAGGCTGGACAGAATGCCCGCCTCCTCATCCACCAGAGCCACGGCAGTCTCATCACAGCTTGTCTCTATGCCAAGAATTTTCATGGAAAAAGTTTTAGCAGCCTCGCTGCAAAACAACAACTACGGTTTGGTCACCCTGAAGGCTCTTCCCAATCTAAAGCGGGGCCAATGCGCAAGCGTTTCTGTATCTCTCGCAAAGGAATGGGGGTATTTTGCTCGCACGCTGTAATAACTTTCAATGCAATATTTCTGACGCTATCCCCGTATGCTGATGGTGAAAATTCTGTGCCTTTAGGACCGGATTGAAAACACTTGAAGGTAACATTACCACCCTGATTGAATAAGCCGTACATGTGCATTACCTCATAATCATCGCTTTGCGCTGCTTTTATAAGGGCTTCAAGGTGTGCTGCGTAAACTTTTTCGTCTAACTGTCTCGCCAGATGTTTTGGAACATCTTCATTAAGAGCCCTAAGAAGTTGTTCTTTGTCACCTTCGCTTATTTTTTTGAATGCTTCTTGTCTATTGCTTGCCATCTTGCCTGCCTTTTTGTTTTGAAGGTTTTTGCATATTGTGTAACGTTATGTCAACGAATTCCTTTGTTAAAAGGTCCTGTGCGAAAACATAGGGACGTGTTAAAAAGCCAATATGAGCAAAACACTAAAAATCGGAACACGAGGATCACCGCTTGCGCTTGTGCAAACACATATGGTCAGAGATACGCTTCTGGCCGCGCACACGGATCTGGATATTGAGATCGTCATCATGAAAACCTCCGGTGACTGGAAACCGGAAGATGGCGAACCACGCCTCAACACAACCGAAGGCGGCAAGGGGCAGTTCGCCAAGGAGCTTGAGGAGGCGATGCTGGCCGGGAAGATTGATTGCGCCGTGCATTCAATGAAGGACATGGAATCGCACTTACCGGGGGGGCTTATAATTGAACACATGATGAAACGCGAAGACCCGCGTGACTGCCTGTTGCTCAATAACCGTGAACTAAAAATGAACACAATTTCGGATATTCCGTACGGTGCGAGAGTCGGCACAGCCAGTGTCCGTCGGCAGGCCTTCTTGCTCAGTAAGCGCCCTGATCTAAAAATCGAGCCGTTTCGGGGTAATGTCGGCACACGCATTGAAAAGCTCAGGGCCGGACAAGTTGATGTCACCTTGCTGGCAATGGCTGGCCTAAAGCGCCTTGGTCTTGCTGATGAGATTGATGTGGTGCTGCAGCCGGAGGAGATGCTTCCCGCCGCCGGGCAGGGCGCAGTTGGTGTTGAAATGCGCGAGGATGATGAAATGGTTAAAGCATTATTCGATCCGCTACGCTGCTTGCCCACAACGCTATGCGTAACCGCTGAGCGCGCTGCTTTGGCTGTTCTTGATGGTTCGTGCCATACCCCCATCGGATCGCACGCAATACTGGATGGTGATGATATGCATCTGCGTGTTTGTGTTGTCTCGCTTGATGGCACACAAAGCTTCGAAGATGAGATGCGCATGGCCGTTCATGATTTGGCCGAGGCGAAATTGCTCGGTGCGACGCTGGGTACACGCCTGAAATCTCGCCTGCCGGAGGGGATATTGGAGCAAGTGGCGTGATAGTCCTGACGCGTCCAGAGCAAGACTCAGAAATTTTTGCACAAGAACTTGAGAGCTCAGGGTTTGAAACTTTCATTGAGCCGATGCTGTCCATCGCGCAGGTTCCGCATGATCCTCCAGACCTTACAGGTTATCAGGCGCTCGTGTTTACCAGCGCAAATGCGGCGCGGCATTATAACGGAGCCTATGATCTCCCTGTATTTACCGTTGGCGAAAAAACCGCAAGCGCTCTTCCTGTTCAGGAAACATATAATGCCAAATCTGATGCAGCTGGGCTGTGCGATCTCATCCGGGCGAACATAATCGACACTAAAAAACCGTTGCTCCATATACGGGGGCGGGACGTGGCATTTGATATGGCTGAAGCCCTTAGTAAAGAAGACATTACGCTCGACCCCTTGGTTGTATATGAGGCAAAAAAGACAGCAGAGTTATCCGAGCGCTTTTTATCCGGGTTGCGTCATGAAAAATATGAAGCGATTACATTTTTTTCAAAACGTACGGCAGAGAATTTTATGCGTCTTGCAGATCATCATGATGTCACAAGCGACCTTCGTGTGATTAAGGTCTTGTCAATCAGTGAAACCGTGCTAATGTGCGTACATTCAGAACTCTGGAAAGAAACGTACATCGCCGATAACCCTGATCGCAAATCCATGCTGGATATGATAAAGCGTGTATGTTCTTGAAATTATTATACTGTCTAAAAACCAAGTGGGAAGATCATGAGCAAGACAACCAATAAACCTATTGATAATGCCGAAGAAGTCATTGAACGCTTCGGGGGAATTCGCCCTTTGGCCCATAAAATTGACGTACCTGTTACAACCGTACAGGGCTGGAAAAAGCGTAATAAAATTCCGGCCGGACGCCGTTCAAAAATCATTGAGGCGGCAGAGGAATTCAACATTGATCTGTCTGATCTTGTGCAAACGGCACCACCGGCTAATCAGAACGCTGACGCCGTGAACTCCGACGCGCCCAGCCAATCAGCAAGCTCTGAGTTCGCCGCAAAACCTGACAATGTTTCCAGCCAAGATGCCTATTATGGTAGAATGAAACAGCCAGCTCAGGCAGCACCTGAGGCAAAGCCCGCTGCTTACATGGACGCAACCTTGGAACAAAGATTGGCTGAAGTGGAGAAAAAAGCCGTGAACAAAAGTGTAATCATCAGTGGAATTCTAACAGGTCTGGCCATTGTCGCTGTGCTTGTACTCTTTATCCCATCAGACAACGTTGACCCCAAACGTCTGGACAGCCTTGAAAGTGAAGTCGCCACACTTGAGGGCGATGTGCGCAGCGTAAAGGACGATCAAAGCTTGCTGGGCGGGCTAATACCGAAAGATCTGGATCAGCAAATCGAAGACCTGCGCAATCAGGCATCACAGGCACAGGAAAAGCTGCAGGAAGCGGCAGCCGCAGCGGAAAAAATCTCTCAGGATGTATTATCTCAGGATGCCGGATCGCTGGAGGAACGCCTCGCGAAACTTGAAACGCATGTTGTTGAACTGACTGGCTCACCATTTCTGGCGGGTATGCTTGAACGCATAGAAGGATGGCAGACCGATCGCTCAGGGAGCAAGACGCTGGACAAAAGCATTTCCGAAATCGGCAAGGCCCTCTCTGGCGTGTCTGGAACGGGGGCAGACCAAATTAACACAGCACTGGAATCCGCGCGCGGCCAAAGCGATGTGCTGTCTGAAACATTTGCAGGCGTACCAAGCAATGAACTCAAGGCTGCGGCGTTGCTCTTGGGAATGTCTCAAGTCCGTTCATCCCTCAACAGAGACAGCGAGCCGTTCAAGGACGATCTTGTCTTGTTACAGGGTTTGATTGGCAAAGATGACCCTGCATTAAACGCCGCACTTCAACGTCTGGCACCAAAGGCAGAAGAGGGTGTTTTAACCCCGGGCGGTCTTAGCAACGAGTTTAAATCACTCGCGGGTGATATTGTTGTGGCATCCCTTAAGGGCGAAGATGTATCCGTTCAGGAACGGGCTGCGGCGCGGTTCAATGAATTGCTCCAGATCGAAAAGGACGGTGAGCTTCTTACCGGCACATCAACGCAGGCAACGCTTTTGAAAACAGAATACCTTCTTGAGCGCGGCGACTTACCCGGAGCCATTGAAATTATGCAGACGCTGGATGGTGACGCGGCCAAGGTTGCAGCACCATGGCTTGAGGAAGCCAACGCAA
>CAYGQP010000044.1:0-4804 GCA_964352115.1 uncultured Micavibrio sp.
CGGCGGCGGCGCTCCGCGCTATGATTGAGGTGTGGAAAGCCCGCGGATATAAGGCCGATGAAGCAGCAATGAGCAAATGGTGGGCGCAGATTAAGGAATGGCGCGCCAAGGATTGCCTCGCCTATCAAAAGGACAGCAAAATCATCAAGCCGCAATATGCGCTAGAGCGGCTGAGGCATTTTACGGAGAAGGATGAGCGCGACGTGTTCATCACAACCGAGGTGGGCCAGCATCAAATGTGGGCTGCACAGTTCCTGAAGTTCAATCAGCCAAACAGGTGGATGACCTCCGGCGGGCTCGGCACAATGGGCTATGGATTGCCTGCGGCAATTGGCACACAGGTTGGGAACCCTGATGGGCTGGTCATTGATGTCGCAGGGGAGGCTTCGATCCTGATGAACATACAGGAAATGAGCACGGCCGTTCAATACAGGCTTCCTGTTAAAATCTTTATTCTGAACAACCAATGGATGGGTATGGTCCGTCAGTGGCAGGAGCTGTTGCACGGTGAGCGTTATTCTGAGAGCTATACCGAGTCCCTGCCCGATTTCGTTAAACTCGCCGAGGCCTATGGCGGCGTTGGCCTGCGCGCAGAAACGCCATCAGATCTAGACAGCGTGATCGAGGAAATGCTGGCCGTTGAGGGCAAGCCAACGATCGTGGATGTCATGGTTGATCAGCGCGAAAACTGTTTCCCGATGATCCCGTCAGGCAAGGCGCACAACGAGATGATTCTCGCCGCTGATGCGGAAAAATTTGATAAGACGCTGGTATAACTTTTTTTGTTGTTTTTTTTCTAATTCATATATAATGAAATTTAGAAATAACTCATGAAGGTTAAAAGATTTGAACCACGCCTTTTTAAAGCTCAAAAAAACTCAGGGATCGGTACCAGCCCTCAGAATGCATCAAGTTGTTTGTATTTTGTTGCGAGGTGCTCGAAATGCTTTTACCTAGCCGCGTTCAGGACTTCATAAATCAAAGCACAATTGAAACCCCATACCTTGTCGTTGATTTAGACATCGTATCCTATAATTTCAACCGCCTTAAAAGAGCCATGCCACGCGGGCCCGGCATTATTATGCCATAAAGGCAAACCCTGATCATAATGTGTTGAAAACACTTGCTGATTTAGGTGGATACTTCGAGGTCGCGAGCGTTAATGAGATAGATTTCTGCTTAAATGCGGGGGTATCGCCTGAACATATTCTCTATGGCAACCCTCTGAAAAAGGAACGCGAAATTGCCGAGGCTTATAAGCGCGGCATAAGAGAGTATGTATTTGATGAATATTCAGAACTAGAAAAAATTAGTCGTGCAGCGCCCGGCTCAAGAGTTTTGTGCCGTATAATTGCTGACGGCAAAGGCGCAGTTTCTCCGCTGACGATCAAATTTGGTGCGTTTAGCCATCAGGCTGAAGACTGGCTGAAGAAAGCCCCCGCGCTTGGTCTTATTCCATATGGTGTATCCTTCCACACAGGATCTCAGCAACTGATGCCAGAATCATGGGAAAAGCCCATACAGGATTCCGCCAAAATATTTGCTTCTTTAGAAGAAGCGGGACATACACTAAAGGTCGTTGATGTTGGCGGAGGTTTTCCTGTCTCGTATCGAAAAGAAGTTCCCAATATTAACGTTTTTGCAAAGGCCATATTGAAATTTACAAAAAAATATTTCAAGAGCCCGCCTCTGCTTTATACAGAGCCCGGGCGCTATATGACGGGAGATGCCGGATTTATAGCGACTGAAGTTGTTCAGGTGTCTCAAGATTATCAGGACCCTGACCTACGCTGGGTCTATCTGGACATTGGCAGATATGGAGGGCTTGTCGAAGAAAAAATAGATTACCCCATTATATCAGATAAAAAAGGAAAGCCGGGGCCAGTAATTTTATCCGGACAAACGTGCGATTCTAATGATGTAATTTATCGTGAATGCTTTAGCTATCATCTACCGAGCGACATCACGGATGGCGATCGTGTCATTTTGGCCTATACAGGTGCGTATACAACAACATATTCAACAACCCTGAATGGGTTTGCGTCTCTTAAATCTTATTGTCTGCCGCTCTCCAAGAAAGGAAAAAAATCAACTTTGGACAATCATATATACCCGGATAATTTTTTAAACCAGCCTCATGTGAGCATCCTTGAGCGCGATCTTTTGCCAAAATCAACTGATATCGAGAAGATCGAGACCTCAGAATGTGGTTTGGGCATCAGGTCATTGAGGGATTTCAAGCGCGGTGAACTTATCGGAAGCTTCGCAGGGACACTTACACCAGAGCTATTACAACACAGCCTTCAGGTCCAACCAGGCATGAACATTGTTGATCCATTTTTTGTTGGCTTTCTTCAGCATGACTGTGATCCAAATTGTGCTTTGGATATGAAGAACCAGCGCGCTTATGCATTAAAGGATATCAAGGCGGGCGATTTTATCAGCATGGATTATGCGACAACAGAAGATCGTTTGTTTAACCAGTTTATGTGTTCATGCGATGCGCCAAATTGTCGCCTTTGGATTACTGGCCGCGCCGAACAAATCAATGATCATGGCTTAAGCTTATTAAATGGCATGCAAAATACTCCTGCGCGTCGTGGGACTAAAGCCATAAGATAAGATGGGTACACAAGGCATTTGACATAGTTTTCTGAATTCACTATTGTCCTCTCGAATTTTCAGGAGAACACTGTGAACGTTTATGTCGGTACGTTGAACTATTTCTTTAAAACTTCAGCGGGCGCAGAACCTGATGAGCCTGTGCCCGTTTTTCGTGTTCTCCTAGAAATTAGCGGCGCTTTCGCTAACGTGGCCAGAGATTCAGGAAACGTCATTGAAATAAAGCCTAAAGAAAAAATAGTTTTAAACCCTCAAGGCTTTCAAACTGCAATTTTTCAGCTGATCGATCATCATGATATTGGCGAAGAAGTTATTAATAGAGTTTTATGTGACGCTCTGGCAAAGAGAGCAGAATATGATTATCAAGAAGGTATTGATCCCACAACTGGCCAGCCTCCTAAATGGGGGAAACACAAACCAAAATTCAGACCCCATGAGATCACGGCGCGTTATACCTTAGAGCATCAGGGCGGCGTTTAAATAAGACAGACTTGATTAATGCGCCCTGCCCTGCTTGGATAGGGATATGTTTTCCATGAGGGCTTTGTGACACTAGTTGTCGTTTGTTTCGTATATTGGATAACCAGCGAAGTTTTTTATCGTGGGAACACGTTAAAGTCTTCACCCGGCGCATAATCTCTGGTAAGTCCTTAACTATGGCAAAAAAACGCAAAAGTAATTTTTCTCAATCTGTTTACGCCCCCGGCCAGGATCAGGGGGAAATTGAAACTCATACGCTTTCGATATTAGCGGAAAACCAACCCGGTGTCATGGCCAAGATCATTGGTTTGTTTGCCGGGCGCGGCTATAATATTGATACACTGACCGCTGCGGAAACGGACCATGACAACAATCTTTCGCGGCTAACCATTGTTACATCCGGCGTTGCGATTGAGCTGGATCAGATCAAGAATCAACTTGAAAGTCTCGTGCCGGTTAGAAGCGTGCGCGACCTCACGACATATGGCCCTCATGTGGACCGCGAGCTGGCCTTGGTGAAGGTTGTTGGTGATAAGGAACAACGTGTCGAGGCCCTGCGTATCGCGGATGTCTTCCGAGCGCGGGCGGTCGATTCAACATTGGAGTCCTTTGTGTTCGAAGTTACTGGCGCATCTGAGAAAGTTGATGCGTTTATTAAGCTGATGCGGCCCCTTGGTATGATTGATGTATCGCGCTCAGGCGTTGCGGCCATTTCGCGCGGTAAAACAGCAATCGGGGATGATTAATGTTACATCGGCACAGAATTGTTTTGAGTGTTTTATGCCTTTTGTGCCTTGCGGGCTGTGTAAGCCGTGAGCAAGCGGACGCAAAATTGACAAAAGGATGTGTTGCGGGGGCTAAAAACTTTATTGCCGAGGACAGCACGGTCAAAAGTATTGAGAAATCGAGGTTCAAAGCATCTGGAGAATTAGGCAAGGGATACCGCGAGGTTATTGTCGATGTCATTGAAAGCGATGGCTTGTACGAACCTGAGAAGCAATACAAATGCGTCTTCTTTGAGGAATTTGGGTTGTTTAATATGACTCACAACGCTTCGATTTATCAGCTAGAGGTTGATGGTGAAATTTTTGGCAAAAGGGGTGACGAAATTATCGGAAGCCTAGAGGAACACATGTCTCTAATTGACACTGTTCAAGAGGCAATGGAATAACAGCAAGGATCAAATATGGAACGCGTGGAATTTACCGGCGCTTTAGGAACGAAACTCGCCGCAAGGCTGGATATGCCCGAAACAGGTTCACCTAGAGCATACGCATTATTTGCGCATTGCTTTACTTGCTCAAAAGATATTTTTGCCGCCACGCGCATCGCCAAGACACTGACACAAAATGGCATCGCCGTTCTGCGCTTTGATTTTACAGGTCTTGGGGCAAGCGAGGGCGAATTCGCGAATACCAATTTTACATCAAACGTCCAGGATCTCATCAAGGCAGCGGATTTCCTTCGTGAACAGTATCATGCTCCGGCGATCATGATTGGTCACTCTCTTGGCGGTGCGGCGACACTTGTTGCGGCTGGGCAAGTACCGGAATGCAAGGCTGTCGTCACCCTTGGCGCGCCTGCGGACGCCGCGCATGTGGCTCATCATTTTGACAGTAAGCGGGAAGAAATTTTGGAGAAAGGCGAAGCCGAGGTTCACCTTGTTGGCCGCCCGTTGCGCATTCAAAAACAATAGATTGAG
>CAYGQP010000044.1:4814-9524 GCA_964352115.1 uncultured Micavibrio sp.
CTTATCATGCACGCACCGCTTGATGCCACCGTATGTATCGAAAACGCAGAGCGAATTTTTAAGCTGGCCAAACATCCCAAAAGTTTTGTGAGCCTTGATCACGCAGATCATCTGCTGAGCAAAAAAGAAGATGCCGAATACGCCGCCAATGTGATGGCCGCATGGGCCAGCCGCTATGCAGGCCTTGCCTCAGATGCCGGACAAGAGGAGCGCATTCAAACTCAAGATATGGTCGTTGTTCAAGAAACCGGGCCGGCTTATCAACAGCGCGTTCAAATGGGACAACACACCATCATCGCAGATGAACCGACGGACCTGGGCGGCCATGATACTGGCGCAAGTCCCTATCATCATGTAATGGGCGCTTTGGGCGCATGCACAAATATCACATTGCGCATGTACGCCAATCATAAGGATTTTCCAGTTGAAAATATTGAAACACATATGTCGCATGACCGCATGCACGCGAAGGATTGTGAGACCTGCGAAACCAAGGACGGTATGCTAGACCGCATTGTTCGAAAAATCGTTATTCGAGGCGAAAATTTGACTGATGAGCAGCGCACGAAGTTGTTGGAGATCGCTGAAAAATGCCCGGTCCACAAAATGCTGGACGGTGAGGTCATGATCGAAACCACAGCAATGGATACTCAAAGCGCGAAGGCCGCTTAAAGCCTCTTAAAACCCTAATATTTGACATAAAAAATGTACTCCTGTATATTTCTCTTCTCTAATTTGGGAAGTGAAATGGCGGAGCTTCGCTCAAAATTCGATTATAAGAGACCTCTTGAAGGCTACGAACCCTTTTGTATTTACGAAGGGCCTATTGTTTATGGCGATATGGAGATCGACCTTGCGGATGATTTGGTGAATGAAGACCCTGAGAAAGGTGATATTTTCAGACCATTTAACCAGGATAGAGATCAATATGTAGAGCTCCCCGATGGGCTAGTCATACGCGGCAATCTATTTGTGGATGCAGCGCGAACTGAAGCGGAAATACATGCGCATCCTGACAAAATTGTCCCGACATATAACATAACACTCCCTCATAAACTTGAGGTTTTCGGAAACGCATACCTGGCCTATGGTGTTTTGCAAAGCGGAACGCACATTCATGGTGATCTTGTCCTGAGCGGGAACCGAAATATGAGAGAGCTGCCCTTGGATCTTATCGTTGATGGTGATCTTGATTTAACGGGCTGCAATATCGACTTTGTGCCCTGGCAAGTCGCTGAAAATGTTGGAGGCAAAATATTAGGGATCACAGACCGTTGCATAGAGCAAAGGCCTCAGGATTCCAATGATTTGGATGCAGAGGAAAAGTCTACATCGCCTCCTCAAGACGATGATCCCAATCAGCTTTTTCTGTTTGGTGGCCTAGATCAGTGAAATATTCTATCTTTTTCGGCCTGATGCGCAGAATAGTTTTACCGATCGGTTGATTTTTTACGAAAACTGCGCTTTTATACGCTTGATTTTGCAATTTTCACCAAAAAATAAAGGTTTAATATCATGACAAATGCCGCCGCAGTTCAGGACAACACCACAAAAACGCCACTGAACCTATACTATGACAAGGATTGCGACATTGAGATCATCAAATCCAAGAATGTTGTTGTCATCGGATATGGATCGCAGGGGCATGCCCACGCCCAAAACCTTAAGGATAGCGGCGTTGAGAATGTTACGATTGGTTTGCGCGACGGATCAGGCTCCGCGCCCAAAGCGAGGGCTGCCGGTTTTGATGTAAAGCCCCCTGTCGAGGCCGTCGTGAATGCAGATGTCATCATGATCCTGACACCTGATGAGATGCAGGCCGAGGTATATCAAGATATTGAGCCTCACCTCAAAAAAGGCGCAGCCCTTGCATTTGCACATGGCTTGAACGTTCATTTTAATTTTATCAAACCACGGGCCGATCTTGATGTTTTCATGATCGCGCCGAAAGGCCCCGGCCACACAGTGCGCAGTGAATATGTCAGCGGGGGCGGCGTGCCTTGTTTGATCGCCGTGGCGCAGGATGCCAGTGGCACAGCCAAGGAAACAGCGCTGTCTTATGCGTCTGCTGTTGGCGGCGGGCGCTCCGGGATTATTGAAACCACATTCAAGGATGAATGCGAGACTGATTTATTCGGAGAGCAGGCTGTACTTTGCGGCGGAATTTCTGCACTCATCAAGGCCGGATATGAAACACTGGTTGAGGCCGGATACCCTGAGGAAATGGCATATTTCGAGTGCCTGCATGAAACAAAGCTGATTGTTGATCTACTGTATGAGGGCGGGTTGGCCAACATGCGCTACTCGATCTCCAACACGGCAGAATACGGTGATTACGTTTCAGGCCCACGTGTGATCAACCAAGAAACCAAAGCCGAGATGAAGCGCATACTGACTGACATTCAGGATGGCACCTTCGCCAATAACTTCATGGGTGGCAACAAGGAAGGCCTTGCTCATCTGGCAGAGATGCGTGAACGCGAAGCCAAGCATGACATCGAAGCCGTTGGCCAGCGCTTGCGTTCCATGATGCCGTGGATCACAAAAAACAAGCTCGTCGATCAGGAAAAGAATTAAAAATAAAGACTATAAATTTTTATTATTGGTACACTTTATGATTAAAAGCCTACCTGTAACAAATTGCATGGATCCAACGATGCATCTGTGTGCCGCTGCAACTTGCTTTAGAAGTAAATAGTGTACATTTATTACTCACGAGATCAGGCTTAATTTCCCATCCTTCATCAGTACCACCCATTGGGCCAACTCCGCCCGCACAACTCAAAATCTTATAGCCTGATCCACAAGAAACTTCTAAATTGTTAGGTGGCGATGATGAGCAGAGATTTCTGCTAAACAGCTTAATATCTGTGAATGGACTAGGATTTGCACATTCAGGTTGACGATTACTATTATAAATAATTGTTTCGCCCGGTGAACAGGCAGGAACAGCCCCAGACGCTCCCCCCATTGGCTTCCATGACGAACCATCACAGTATTCTATAATTTTTGGCGTCGAATTATAACGCATTGAGCCGGCGTTTGAAGCATCACAGACTGCGCTGGAACTGCCGATTTTAATAGTACCTCGAATATTGGCCTCCTGTCCTACCAAGAGATTTCTCTCAACAGTTAGGTTCTGTGAAAACCTTCCCTGTCCTATAACGATAAAACTTGTAGATCCACCATTCGGATGTTTAAAAAGATGTATACTGGACTGGTGACTGATACCCTCACCGGGAGCATTAAAGACAATTTCTTTTGTGTCGCTAGCGGAACCCCCTTCAACGCGAAAAACAATACTTCTTTCGGTTTCTGCAACTGATGAGCCTTCAACGTTTAAAACTATGCGCTCACTGGGTGCTTCAGCATTAACATTCAACCCGCCGCGCACATCAAGCTTAGCCTGCGGTTCATCGGTATTCACGCCAACATTACCGCTATTGGTATTGGTAATATGGCTGGGGTCAGAGGATGAACGCCGCCAGAGAAAATCAATCGGGTTCTCTTCGGCCTCAGCTATAAGTGAATACGTTGAAACATCATCGAAATAATCTTCTCCTAAACCATGGGATTGAAGATCCGCAATAAACTTGGCATCACCATTACAATTCTCAAAGTCGCGCCCATTTTGCGAATCGCAAGAGCTTCCGCCCACCTCTTTTCCAGCATTTGAATACGCGCCCTTACCATCACGGCCATGCGAAAAGAAAAAGAAATGCGCCAAGCCCGCCGTGCTAAGCAATGTTGATTTGCTCGTATCCACAATATCAATTGCACCGGAATGAAACGCCTCACTATCTGGGGCTAAGCCATCGGGGTCCTCAAAAGAGTCATTATAGGTATTTGGGTCCGTTGATGGCAGGCTAACGGCATACGTAAAGCGATTCCCATAGGCGTCAATTGTTGAATCAACAGGAATATTTAATGCACGATATGGAATAGCACCAATCAAAACCGTGCGGGCACTTCCTGCAATCGTAATCCCGCTAGAATTAATATCAGGACGCCCCTGTGTTTCGATAATTAAGCCACTGCCCAGACCGGGGTCGCTCAGATCACACCATGCTGTGCCATCCTCTGGCGTTCCGCGAGATGAATTAAGGGGGGCAGGACATGGATAAGCACCGTTGCGATCCAGATAATTTGCCAAACCTTGTTCTATAGTTCGAATAGCGTGAGAGGTTCGCTCCTTTTGCTTATGAATAAAATAAGGTTTAGCCAAGGTTGCAACCGCAGCGATAAAAATACCTACAATTACCAAAACAATTGTCAGCTCAATCAGAGTAAACCCTTGATTTTTATAGCTAGCCCTTACATGTCTTTGCATTTTTATCCTCGTATTAGGCTTTCCCACCATTTAATTATCGCACAAATTTGATTAAAATTTTATTTATTTCTTTACTCTAGGGCATATGTGAAAATGTGCCCTTTTACTTTATAAGACCCTTATGGATATATCAGAAAAGCCGGATCAAAATTTTAAAGCCATCTTGCACGTCTGCACGGCGTTCTTTTTGTTTACGGCTATGCAGGCCCTGAACAAAAAATTGACGGGGCAGCATCATGTTATTGAAATCGCATTTTACCGTAATCTGATGGCGCTTACACCTTGTCTAATTTACATTATCGCAACGAAGCGCTACGCCCTGCTGACCACGAACAAGCCGGGCATTCTCACGGCCCGTGCAACAATCGGCAGTATCGGGC
>CAYGQP010000045.1:0-9459 GCA_964352115.1 uncultured Micavibrio sp.
TTATTGTCGTGATTAGTCCGTCACTTTTAATTGAGAAGAATTGATCCTATTATGGGATTTCTTAAGTGGGGGAATATCAAAGCATGTTGCTGAATGTTTTTGTCGGAAAAGTACGATATTTTTTTCCTGCGCGAGCTGTAGTACCCACGGCTGCTTTAATCGTCATGCTTGTTGGGCTGTTCGTCATGGTCGGATGGACAATTCAAAGCCAGCTGATGATTAGCATCTTGCCCTCGTTCCCCGCCATGGTTTTTAATACAGCCTTGGGTTTCTTTCTGTGCGCGGTCAGTCTCCTTTTCACTCAAATCAATAAGAGTTCATACTCATTATTCCCAGCAGTATTTGCCAGCTTGATTGGTTTATCGACCCTTATTATGTACATATTCAAAGTCGATCTAGGCATTGATGAGCTGGTTTTTGAGGATTTTATAAAGTCAAATTCAGATTATCCGGGGCGCATGTCTATTAGCACTGCGCTGTGTTTTGTTCTAACAAGTTTCTGCTTGGTTTTCCCTCCGCTTTTTAAGCGATTTTTTCTGACGTCTGTTTTCGCAGAAACCCTCTGTACATTTAATATTCTTATTTCTTTTGCCGCACTAATGGATCACCTGGGCTTGATTAATGCTGGATATAGCTGGTTTTTGTGGGAAAGCATGGCCATTCATACATCGCTTAGCTTTATTATCTTAAACGGCGCTATTTTAGTAAAAACATGGGCGGCGCGTGACCGAAATGTCTCTCCTTTCTATATGACCTTTCCTTCTGTCTTTCTCGTTTCCGCATTCGTATTTGATGCTTATACTCCTTTGGGTGTGGCTGCAGGCATCGCTTACATACCATTTGTGCTGTGTGCATTTTGGCGTCCAAATCTTATTGCCCCGTTTATTTTTGCTCTTATCGCCAGTGTTTTTATTGTTTGCGAATTTTATGCATCGTTTCATGTTGATGTGCCGATGCTCAAAGTTCTTATTAATCGCATTGGAGTAATTGTCGGAATATGGATCATTGCTGTTCTCATATACATTGTGAAGCTTCGTGAGCGTGCAGTTTTGTATAGTGCTGAAAGCTTAAATGCAATTTTGAATAACACCGTGGATGGTATTATTTCGATTGATGCACAAGGCAGTATTGAAACGTTTAACAAGGCTTGTGAGAAGATTTTTGGGTATAGCGCCCATGAGGTCATAGGCCAAAACGTTAAAATACTTATGCCCGAACCTTATCACGGGGAGCATGACGGTTATCTGAAAAATTATCATGGCACAGGTGTAAAAAAAATCATTGGTATTGATCGTGAAGTCCAAGGTAAACGAAAAAGCGGTGAAGTATTTCCAATTGATTTATCAGTTAGCGAAGTCAGTGTTCATGGACGTAAGCTATATAGCGGGATCGTGCGCGATATTACAGAGCGAAAAAAGTTCGAAAAAGAGCTGGAAAGCCGAGCTGAAATTTTAGAAGCTTCGCTTAATGAAATTTATGTTTTTGATGCCAAAAGCTGGAAGTTTATTCAGGTGAATCGCGGTGCTAGAGAAAACCTTGGCTATTCAATGCAAGAACTCTCAGAGATGACACCCCTAGATATCAAGCCAGATTATACTGCGAAGGGTTTTGAGAAAATTGTTGCTCCTTTAATGAAAGGCAAAGAGCAAAATATTGTCTTTGAAACAATTCATAAAAGGAAAAATGGAGCTCTGTATAATGTGGAAATTCATTTACAGCTTGCCCAATACCAAAGCAAAAAAGTGTTTGTGGCTATCATTTTGGATATTACAGAGCGCAAAAAAGCCGAAAATGAAATTATGCGTTCCAATGAAGAGCTTGAGCGCTTTGCCTATATTGCGTCCCATGATCTTCAGGAACCTTTGCGTATGGTCAACAGTTTTACTGAATTGCTTCGGCAGGATTATGGGGAAAAAATGGATGATCAGGCAAAAGAATATATGCACTTCATAACAGATGCTTCTGGTCGCATGCAATTACTGGTCGCAGATCTCTTGGAATATTCACGTGTTGGGATAGAAGATAGTGGGTTTTTAGAGTTTAGTGCCTCAAAACAAGTTCGTCATGCCATAGATAATCTGAAAGAAGCGATTGAGGAAACGCAAGCGCAAATCACTGTCGATGAAATGCCTGATGTCTATGCAAACCCGGTCAGGTTCTCTCGGTTGATACAGAACTTGATTGGCAATGCTATTAAGTACCGCTCACCAGATAGAGTGCCGGAAATTCATGTTGGTGTTGAAGAACAATCAAAGGTTTGGAAATTTTCTGTTCATGACAATGGTATTGGTATTCGTGAAGAGTATCTGGAGCAAATTTTTGTAATTTTCAAACGGCTTCATAATAAGAGCGAATATAGTGGGACAGGAATAGGGCTTGCGGTTTGTGAAAAAATCGTAGAAAGTTTTGGAGGGCAACTATGGGTTGTTTCTAAATTTGGAGAGGGTAGCGTTTTCTATTTCACGTTGCCCAAGTACGAGAAAACAGGGGAAATATTATGACACGGCATATGAAGGCCATAGAAATTCTTTTGGTGGAGGATAACGATGGTGACGTCTTTTTAACCAAGAAGGCTTTTGAAAAAGCAAAAATCTCTAATTCAATTAAAGTGGCTGCGGACGGCGAAGTCGCGATGAATATGCTCAAACGTAGCGAAGAATATGCCGATTTTCCAAGGCCTGATATTGTTTTGCTCGATATCAATTTGCCCAAGAAAGGTGGCAAACAGGTTCTGATTGAAATGAAAGAGGATGAGGAATTGCGCCGAATTCCAGTTGTAATTCTCACAAGCTCCAAGGCAGAGCAGGATGTTCTCAAAAGCTATGATTTACACGCCAGCTCCTACATTATAAAGCCGATTAATCTTGAAAAATTCCATGCTGTTGTTAGCGCTATTGAAGATTTTTGGTTTAGTGTTGTTGTTCTTCCCAGTGAAGTCTAATTTTGGGGCGAGATATGCAGATTGCTCATAATACACATAAGCTTGATGATGAAGTTGCTCAGATTGCGCAGGAATATGAAGACTTTGCCTATATAGTCTCTCATGATTTAAATGCCCCTCTTCGACATGTAAAAGAGTTCACAAGACTTCTGATTGGTGGGCGGAAGGATCAGCTTACGGTTGAAGAGCAAGAATACGTTAACTTTCTTCAGAAATCCCTCGAAAAGCTGGATGATATGCAAAAGGCTCTTTTAACTTTTTCACGGCTAAATACATGGGCTGGTGATTTAAGAGAATCCGATTGTAATGAGGTTGTTGCCAATGTCCTGCGGGAACTGGATCATGATGTGCGGACTTATTCGCCCGCTATTGAATGTGGCGATCTCCCGACAATTATGGCCGAACCTAAACAGTTGCATTTGCTTTTTGTTCACCTGATCGATAATGCTCTGAAGTTTCATGATGAAGACACTCCGAAAAGAAAAATTTTGATTACAGCTCTTGATCAGGAGGACCAGTGGCTATTTGAGGTAAGGGATAATGGCATTGGTATTGATGAAGATTACCATGAGGAGGTGTTACGTCTGTTTCGTCGCCTTGACCCTGAGCGCTATAAAGGTATCGGAGCGGGTTTGACTATTGCTCATAAAATTGTTCAGCGCCACGGCGGGGAATTGTTGATTGAATCAGAGTCTGGCGAAGGATGCAGCGTCTTCTTTTCGATGCCCAAAATGTAAAGATATGCTGGGTATTGGACCTAGTTTGATAAGGCTGCGAGAAGCTTGGCCTGACGGGCTTGTTTATAGCTATGTACGTCTTTTAGTTTGACGTAGCTTTCATTATCATCCCCGATGAGTTTTTCGATGATTGCCTTACGCGCATCATCGGCCTCTTCGCTGAGATTACCCTCGTCATCTGTGTCACGTTCGAAAAACTCCAGTGCTTGACGAAGATTTTCAAATTCCACGTTTTCACTGTTTTCATTAAGCTCTTCTTGTTCAGCGTCAGTTGTAAGATCTGTGATCGCGCCATCCCCAAAAAATACGCCATTTGTTGCGTTTGAGGATAAGAGTGAGGCCTCAATGGAGCGCGCTTCACGGATGACGTTGTTAAATATAATCTGATTAAACCCATCATTGCCATACATTGCGCCAGATAAGTCCCCATTCAGGGCAGAGCTTATGAGTGTGTTATTTTGGAAGAACACACCGGTATCTTCAAAGAAGCTATCTCTTGAGCCGTTATCAGATGTATCATTCGGATTGTTACGGTTGTTATCCCTATCATCGCCATCATTGTTATCGTCTTCTTCCTGCGGCGGATTAAAGGGGGTATCGTTTTCATTGTCGATGCCAATCGTAAATACGCGGTCGAAGCTCGTTGTACCGTCAAAGGTTCTGATTGTAACCGTGTGCGATGTTGCAATCTCGTAATCCAAGCTGCCCTTGACGACAAGCTTATCATCAACAATATCGAATTTGCTGTCCGGGTCGTCAATAATGGTATAGGTGAAGGTATCTGCGACATCTTCATCAACAGAGCTGAGCGTACCAATTTCAGTTCCCAAAACGCTGTTTTCCTTCACGCTGCTGGAATTGATGTTGATGTCCGTCGGTGCATCGTTTGCATCGCTGATGTTAATTGTAACAGCCTGATCCGCGAACAGGTTGCCTGAGCCGTTATCGGTTGCGCGAATGATCAGGTTATATGCATTTGTGCCTTCGAAGTTCAGATTACTTGTGTCCTGGATATCAATTGCGCCGGTTGTTGGATCAATTCTGAAGATGTTGTCGGTATTTCCGCTTTGGATTGTATAGGTAAGGTTTTGTCCACCGTCCTGATCAGTGGCCTTTGTTGTCCCTACAATATCCATGGCTATCGCATTTTCTGCGATCACATGTGTCACTGGATTGATTATTGATGCGCCTTCATATTCCACGACATAGCGATGGTTTCCGTTACTGTCCTGCCATGTTCCATCTGTCAGAAAACGTGCAGTATCTGTACCGTTTCCGCCGTTGGGTTCGCCAGCTCTCCAGTTCTCATAGTAGCCGTTTTGTGCAGAACCGCTGCCATTGCCAAGCCAGAATAAATCGCCACTTTCGGTGCCACCACCGGTCCAGCGCCATTCACCCTCGACACCTGAATCTGTGGCGCCTAGCCAGATATGATTGCCGATGATGCCTCTTACAAATGTGTTTTCAGCGGCGGAGGTAATCGTTACAAGATGGCCGTTGACGACCGTGCCATCGGCTCCGGTGATTGTCCGGCTCGTGGCGTCATTATTGGCCGCATTATAATTTGTGTTTACATCAACATATTCGTAGAAATTCCCAGTATCTGCATTGTAAACCAGATTTGGGTTGTCGAACAAAACCTGATCAATGGCATCGAAGCTTGGTGCTTCGTTGATGTCGCTGATGTTAATGACAACATTGCGTGTGCTTGTGAGGTTACCATGGCCATTATCACGTGCTCGGATTGTGAGTGTGTAAGAATTATCGCGCTCAAAATTCAGAGTGGTGTTGTCTGTGATGCTGATCTGGCCAGCGTTATTGATCGCAAAAATGCCATCTCCGTTTCCATTAGTAATACTATATGTGATGTTATTACCTTCGGTATCGTTGGATGTCACCGTGCCCAGAACTGTTCCATTTGAACCGTTTTCGGCTGTGTTTAGCGCGCCAAGAGCGTTGATTGTTGGGGCACTGTTTTCAACCGCATCCAGGACATTAATCGTAATGTTTTCCTGATCGAATAATGATGCGCCGCTATCGTCCGTCGCGCGTATCGATAGGGTGTATGTGGTTGTGCTTTCGAAGTCCAGATTTGTTGTGTCGATGATTGTGATTTCACCTGTTGTGGCATCAATACCGAAGATTCCATCAGCGTTACCGCCCTGAATTGTGTATGTGAGGTCATCAAGGTTTAGGTCGGTTGCTTTGATTGTTCCGACAGAATGACCAACGTCAGAAAGTTCAGAAACTTCATAGGTTATGCCAGATCCACCAGCAGGCGTGTTTTCGTATACAGCAAGGTTATCAACGCCCCATGCTTCGTCATTCGTGTTTCCGTTAAGGCCACTTCCGAAGCCTAGTTTTACATTTGCATTGGTTGTGTCAATTGTTAGCGTATATCTATAGGCTTGATCATGCTGTCCGCCGTTAAAGCCGAGGTTACCTGTATTCGTTTCCAGTTCCTGTACGGTCCAGGATACATTGCCGTTTGAGCCGTCGGCGGGCTGGTTGTAATCTTCGCGTCTGAAGCTTTCATTGATCACACGAACGTCATCAACATAGACTTGGAAGGCGTCACTACCGCCATCCCAGTCATCGATCTCATAGAAATCAAAGCTAATCACAACTTTGTCCTGCGTGCCAGAGAGGTTGTAGGTTGTGAATACGGTTTGTGCGTTTCCGTCTTGTGAATGACGGCCAAGGAATTCGGTGAATTGACCGTTATTGGTTGTTGTGTTGTCGTTAAATAGTGTTGTGCCACCCTCAAAATTTTCAAAGGATACAAGATTAAAGCCTTCAATCACTGGCGCAAAATCAGGGACATTAATATCGAGCGCAAATGTTTGTTCAGCGGATGTGCGGTTGCCGTCTGTTAATGTGAAGCTAAATCCATCATCGCCTGCGAGGGTATTGTCATGCGTGTATTTTAAAAGGCCACTATCGATTGTGTCCTGTGTGAATGTGTCACCGATATTAACGATCTCTCCACCTTGGGCGATGCCGTCACTATTGGCATCGATGAACAGAGTGCCATGGTCGACGGTGTCTGTGATTTCATATGTTGGCGGGCTGGATTCAACCTGCTGGTTGCCCACGGACACAAAGGTAGAAGGCGAGCTTTGGTTTGCGTATTCGGCTGCGGCCCAATCTGCGTCAATTGTGTTGCTGGAAATTCTGATTTCGTCAACAATGCCATCGGGCGCTCTATTAGTTGCATCAGAAATGCCGATGAGGTTATCAATTGTATGCCAGCCACCAAAGGCAGCGGAGCCTTGTGAAACACCATTTTCGAATAATGTTAGATTGCCGGTGCCGGAGTCATAGCTAAATACGAGGTGTTTTGCCACATTGAATGCGGCTGATGTGCTAATGATGGCTGTTCCGCCATCTCTAACATTCAGTTCGTTCGTTCCTAAATGACGAATGCCGTCGTTATAACCGTTGCTTCCTAGAACTGATCCATAATTACCACCACCTTGACTTTCCGGTGTGTACCAGAAAGAAATTGTGCGGATATTAGCGCCGTTAATATCGGCGATATCAACCAAGCCGTTGTTATTATATTCATGCGCATTTCCAAGTTGTCCTGTGACAATGGATCCGCCACCGCTGTTTGTACCATCAATAGCACCCACAACGTCTACTGCATCTAAATTTTCCATGTGATATACATGGTCATAATTTGAAAACGTGTTGGCTGCGTCGTTTGCGACGTTTGCAGCTGCATTGCCGTAGTAGATAAATAAATCTGTATCTACGGTGCTTGAAACCAATGGAACATTTACATGTAGCTCAATTGTTTGACCAATTGTATCGATGCTCACAACTTCGCGTGCCAGAACTGTCTGGCCGTCTGCGGAGGTGATAACAATATCACCGCCATCGTTTTGGACATTGTTCCAGAAATCAGCGCCGAAGTTGTCGCCCGTGAGCGTGATTGTGAAATCTGTTAAATCGCTTCCGACCAATGCGCTATCGATGGTAATTTCGTTGCGATAGTCCCAATCGGAATCATACCAATCAAGGCGCAGATCATCATCAATACTGTCGAGCAGGCCGTCATCAATTGTAATGGTATCGCCCTGGTCAACGTTGCCGACATTATTCGTGACGATCACAGGGGCTTCGTTCGGGTTTATCCATTTTTCGTCGAAGTAATCATTGATCGAAGAAATTTCTGCATTCGTGAGCGCGGTATTCCATGACCAGAACTCACCAAGGGCACCGTCAAAGACACGGTTAGAAATTGTCGCTGTATTGGCTAAATCGAATGGGTTGCGGACGCCATCACCTATATCACCCAGGGCCACATTGCCACTATGAGCGGGCATAATGCCTAAACCGTCAGCAGCAACTTGAAGCGCACCGCCGTTTATGGCGGCTGAAAATGTTCCGGCATTACCGTCATGGACAATGACCGTTGAATATACTGTGTCAGCCGTGACTTGCCCCAGATCTATAATGGTTGTGTCTGATCCTGCATAGGCATAAGCATAGAGGTGATAATCGGTTCCGGCACCCGCGCCATCGGCGTCAAAAATGCCAATAACATAGGCATTGGTTCCGCCGCCCTGTTCATAGATGACTTGGTCTGAATTCAGAACATCGCCTGTCCTGAATGTCAGGGCGAATGATTTTTCATCATAATTTCCGGATAGATTTACGTCGTTACTGCTATCGAGCACAAGGGCGTCATTGACTGTACTGAAGTCCCACCCCTGAACACCCGAGCCAAACGCATCGTTGTCAATTGAGGGGTTGATCGTGTCCAAATTGATGGGGTTGTTAATGAAACCGTCAGATGGATCGGCGGCAAAATCTGTAAAACTGGAGAATGTTTTTCCATCATAGTAACGAAAATCTGTAATTGTTCCATTGAAGTCTGAGTTTCCTGATGTTGTCTCAGCGCCAGCGATAGAGCTTGTTGCGATTCCCACACCACCATCATCGCCGCCTGACCATCCTGAACCGCCGCCTAGTGCACCGCCATTATCCGCCACGTCTTGTCCAACAAGAATCAGGGGATTGTTGCTCGTTGAGCCACCTTCCTTGAACCAGACGGTAATTGATGCATTATCCATGTCAATGTGTGTGAACAACGTTCCGGATTTTCCTAGAAGGACTCCTGTTGGATCGATGCTGACGCGTGCTGTTTGGTCGGCATTAAATGATGTTGAGCCGTCACCCGCACGTGCAACGAAATTTCCAGCATCATCGAAACCAATGTATGTTCCCCGGCCCTGCCCACCAATTTCAAAGAGTGCACCTTGAGGATTTGAAGCAGGGAATGAGATGTCAAATGCGAAAAGGCCGCTGTCGTCGACATCGAACAAGGCTTCGTTTATGTCCGAACCACCCGCTCCGATGTAAGCATCGCCGCCATTCGCTGAGACGTCAAAATCGACAGTCGGTGTCGCGCCTGCTTCTGGGTTGTTATTGATTTCAACTTGGGCCTGCGCATCCACGTGTATTACAGCGTCGGCAATTGCTGCCATGGCTGCTGCGTCGAGCATTAAACGCTTTTCCAGTTGTTTGATTGGCCCTAAACCCCGTTTCATACTGTCTCCTCAGAGGCATTTATAGCCTCTAGAATATTGTAGTACTCATATGGTTAAGGAGGGCCTAAATATAGATTGGATTTTATCTAGTTTGGGAGGCTTTAATTAAATCCCATCTCTCTGATTGCTAAGGATAAAAAGCGGTTTAAGAAGGTCAGAAAAGCAGAGCGGCGTTGTCCTTCGATCAAAATCGTGCCTTTTTCAAGCGTGCCTAGATCAAGGG
>CAYGQP010000046.1:0-9448 GCA_964352115.1 uncultured Micavibrio sp.
GAATTTGTGCGAGAAATTGAGCCAGGCGAAATGGTCGTCATCAGCAAAAAAGGTCTACGTACCATGAAGCCTTTCGCAGCTGTGGCTCCGCGTCCCTGCATTTTTGAATATGTGTATTTCTCGCGTCCAGACAGCATTATGGGCGGTAAATCTGTATACGAAGTCCGTAAGAACATCGGTACCGAGCTTGCCAAGGAGTCCCCTGTGCCTGATGCGGATCTGGTTGTACCTGTACCTGACAGCGGCACGCCATCCGCGATTGGGTACGCTAAGGAGAGCGGCTTGCCGTTCGAGCTGGGGATCATCCGCAATCACTACATTGGCCGGACGTTCATTGAACCCACGGATACCATTAGACACCTTGGCGTAAAGCTAAAACATAGCGCCAACCGCAAATTCATTGAGGGCAAAAGCGTGGTTTTGGTCGATGACTCCATCGTGCGCGGCACGACATCAAAAAAGATTGTTGAGATGGTTCGCGCAGCCGGTGCTAAGGAAGTACACATGCGCATTACGTCCCCACCGATTCGCTACAGCTGTTTTTACGGGATTGATACACCGACAACCGAGGAGCTATTGGCCCATAAAAAATCCGTTGAGGAAATTTGCAAGTTCATCAAAGCAGATTCTCTCGCTTATGTATCAATTGATGGTTTGTACCGTGCGCTGGGAGAAGAAGGCCGCGATAACGATAATCCAAAATACGAGGACGCTTGCTTCACGGGTGATTACCCTGTTGAGCTTGTTGATCATAATCAGAAATTAACAGGCGCAAAGGTGACGGGTTTGCGCGAACGCAGAAAGCGCTAATGGCTCATCTTACGGATAAGCTCGCCATGATCACTGGCGCCTCTCGCGGCATAGGCAAGGCCGTTGCGAAGGCTTTCGCCGCTGAGGGTGCACATGTTATTTTGCTTGCGCGCACTGTGGGCGGGTTGGAAGAACTCGATGATGAAATCAAGGCTGCGGGCGGAACGGCAACCTTGGTGCCCATGGATCTGATGAAGCATGAAGATACAGATAAGCTTGGCCCATCCATCGCTGAGCGTTTTGGCAAGCTTGATATTCTCGTGGGTAACGCGGGTACGCTTGGCCCTCTAACGCCGGCGCACCAACTAAAGCCCAAAGAATGGGAAAAGGTCATGCGCGTAAACGTCATGGCGAATTTGCGCCTTATTCAAACGCTTGATCCCCTTATACGCGCGTCTGATGCGGGGCGCATGATATTTACAACATCTGGTATGGCGCACATGAATATCGCCTATTATGCGGCGTATGCGGCAAGTAAGGCAGCGCTGAATTCCCTGGTGCAAACTTATGCGGCTGAAACGCTGCAAACCAATATGAAGGTTAATTTGGTCAGCCCAGGTATGGTCGATACGGAAATGCTGAGGAGCGCTTTTCCGGGCGGTGTGCCGGAGGAAACTAAAAAACCGGAAGACGTAGTCCCTCTTTACCTAGACCTCGCAAAAACAGAGTGTACGCATCACGGCGAAATTCTGAGCGTCGAATAAAAAACGGCGCTCCATTACAAAAGCGCCGTTTAAAAGATACGTTCTGTCTCAAACTCTATGCGGCTTTTTTCGCCTTGTTGTCCTGATCCGCAGAAACCATTTCCAGTGTACGTGTTGGGTACGGGATACTAAGGCCGTCTTTATCAAGCGCTTCTTTAATCGCCTTCGTCAGGTCCCATTTCACAGCCCAGTAATCTGAAGCATTCATCCATACGCGAACTTTAATGTTTACTGATGAATCAGCCATGGCTTCAACAGCAATCAGCGGCTCTTTGCCCTCTGTCTCAATCAAACGCTTGTCCGCTTTCACAACTTTTTCAAGCGTTTTGAACGCCTTGTTGATGTCATCGTCGTAACTGATAGAGGCAACAAGGTCCAGACGACGCTGCGTGTTTCGCGAAAAGTTTTTGATGTCTGATCCCCACATCTTGCTGTTTGGCGCGAATATATAAACGTTATCAGCCGTCGCAAGTTCTGTACCGAAAAGACCGAGAGACTTTACTGTGCCCTCAACGCCACCGGCATTGATATAATCACCAACATTGAATGGACGAAGAATAAGCATCATCACACCAGCGGCTACATTGCTGAGCGTACCTTGCAGGGCCAGGCCAATCGCAAGACCCGCGGCACCAAGAACGGCGAGAAGACTGGCCGTTTGAATGCCAAACTGTCCCAGCACAGCAATAAGCGCAATCGCAAGAATGGCATAGCGCGCTAAACCACCAAGAAAGGAGCGCAGCGTTGAGTCCAGTTTTTTCATATTGGTGATTTTGTTTTGTACGAATTTGCCAATGTATAATCCGCCAAAGAGGATCAACAAGGCGCCAACGACGCTCGCACCATATGTTGTCACCATGACCATAATTTCGTTCCAGTTTTCATTAAAATTTGCGCCTAGCGGGTTTTCCATGACAGTATCTCCAAAAAATATATAAAATTATGAACTACATTTAAGGGTTTTTTAAGGGTCTGACAAGTTAATGTATGACTTTTTGATAAGGATTAAGACGTCTTAGGCATACGGGTTTTTAGATTTTCGCACGAGCAATCTTATAGGCACGCCGGGGATGTCATAGTCGCGGCGCAAACCGTTCATAATGAATCGGCGGTATGAATCAGGCAGCTTTTCAGGCCTTGAAACCCATAACGCAAATGTAGGCGGGCGGGTTTTAATCTGCGTGATGTATTTCAGACGATTTTGGCGGCCGCTAATGAGGGGCGCAGGGTTTTGGCTTTCCATTTTCGCCAGCCAGCGGTTCAATCCGGCCGTGTTAATACGCTTGTTCCAATAGGAATGCGAAACCAATGACGCTTTCAAAACACGGTCAACGTTTTTACCGTTCAGGGCGGATAATGTTACGAATTGAACATCCTTAATTTGTGCAAGGGACGTTTCCAGCTTGTATTCAAAGTCCAGGATCATCTCTTTTTTGTCTTCAACCAGATCCCATTTATTCAGGGCAATGACAAGCGCTCGGCCTTCTTCGATAATATGTTCGGCGATTTGTAAATCCTGTTTTTCTAGGGCTTCCGTAGCATCCAGAACAAGAACAACAACCTGCGCAAGGCGAATGGCGCGCATGGAATCCTCAACGCTCATTTTTTCAATCACGTCCTGAACTTTCGATTTTCGGCGCATGCCCGCAGTATCAACAAGCTTCATAGCGCGTCCGTCATAGGTCCAATCGACGGCGATCGCATCACGTGTGATCCCAGCTTCTGGCCCGGTCATGACCCGGTGATCCTCCACAATGGCGTTTAAGAGCGTGGACTTGCCTACATTAGGGCGTCCGACTATGGCGAGCTTGATCGGTTTTTCGGGATCATCGTCTTCCTGCTGAAATTCGAAATCATCCTGACCTTCAATATCGTCCAAATTTTCAAATTCATCCTGCTCATTTTGTTCTGGTTTATGGTTTTCATCCTCATCGGGGAAATAGGGAGTAAGGAGCTGGTATAGCTCATCCATGCCGATATTGTGCTCAGCCGAAATCGCAATGGGCTGGCCCAGCCCGAGGCCATAAGCTTCAGCAATGCCAGCCTGAGCTGCGGCGTCATTCTCACATTTGTTGACAGCCAAAATAACGGGCTTTCCCTGTTTACGAAGCCATCCTGCAAAATGTTCATCCATGGGCGTAAGACCTGATCGTCCATCAACAACAAAGACGATGACTTCAGCCTCATGCAGTGCGCTCTCGGTCTGTGTGCGCATGCGTGCCCAAATGGAACCATCAAACGCCTCTTCCAATCCGGCTGTGTCGATAATCCGAATGGGTTGATCAAACAGCCAGCCCTCTGCCTCACGCCAGTCACGCGTCACGCCAGGCGTGTTATTGACGATCGCAAGCTTCTTCCCTGCGAGGCGATTGAATAATGTTGATTTCCCAACATTTGGACGTCCGACTATGGCGATGGAGAGCATTATATTATTCCCTTAAGACGCTTCTGTCTCTGTTTTTAACGATATGCGGTGAGTTTACCGTTTTCATCCAGCAGATAGAGGGTTTGATCAGCGATGATAGGGGGCATTGCAATGGTGTCACCTGAATCCCATTGACGAATAATGTCACCGTTTTCTGGCTCCACTTCGATGACAACGCCATCGGTTCCTGCAAGGATCAAACGCCCACCTGCCAGAATTGGACCATGCCAGATTAGGGCATTGTCTTTTGTTGCCGGGTCTTCATAACGAGGCAAGCGCGTAATCCAGCGGATAACACCATTTTTGCGGCCTAATGCAACAAGCTCATTATCCGTCGACAGAACGAAAACGTGGCTGCCGGCAAGCCATGGCGTGTTTGACCCACCAATTTCGCGCTGCCAAATCCTGCTTCCTGTGCGCTCATCCAGAGCCACTAATTTGCCGCTGAATGAGATGGCAAAAACGATTCCTTGATCTATAACGGGCAGGGCCTTGATGTCAGAAAGCGATGAAAGCCCTCCAAATCGTCTGAGATTTGATAGATTATCAGACCAGGCAATCGCTCCGTTTTCGACGCGCAGCGCCGTGAGTTCGCCTGATGAAAAAGCAGGGACAACGATTTGATGATTAGCCGCAGGACTGGCAGCGCCTACAAGGCCTGCGCTCTCTGCGATACCGTCATAATCCCACAGGGCCTCACCATTGAGAGCGTTCAGCACGATAAGCTTATTATCCAGTGTCGTAACGAAGAGGCGTTCTTCGATCACGGTAGGCGCGGCGCGCGCGGGCGCTGGCAAGACCTTTCGCCACAGAATTTCTCCGTCAGCAGGATTAAGCGCCAAAACCTCGTTATACCCGTTGGTCACATATAAAATACCCCCGCCAAAGGCAAGGCCACCACTGATGACCGGATCGTCTTCTTCTTTGTCCTGAACGTCAGTTGACCAGATTTTCTGGCCATTCTTTGTGCTGAAAGCGTTTAAATTAAAATCTGTATCAAGTGTAAACACAGTTTTGTCGACAACAATTGGTGATGCTGTTAACGGCAATTCCGATGTGCTGCCTTCACCAATGTCAATGCTCCAAAGCTTGCTGGGTTGTTCGTCTTTAAATGCAAGATTTTGCATGGAATGATTAGGATACCCGCCATTTTGTGGCCAGAACTCGTTTTGCCAGGGCGCAGGAATAACCATGCCGTCGACTTCATAAGTTGCATCGTCAGGCTCTATGGCTTTTTGTAGCTCTAGAACTGAAATGCGCTCCCCTTGCATAAGCGCTTCGTCATCATCGCCGCCAAATAGACCGCCGACGCTTGAGCATCCCGTGACGAGGATCGCGCACATCATTGCTGCGGTAATTGTTTTGCTTATCCTCATGAGTCTTGATCTTCTGTTATGGCTTTTGCCTGAAGCTGGAGCACATGAGCCAATTGGCTCGCACGATTGCGCAATGTCTCAGGCGCATTGTCAGAGTCGAGCACTTGGTTCACAAAATCTAAAGCGCGTCCGTAATCTTTTAGACCGCTGCTTGCGACAATTGCTGCATCAAGCAGGGCAAAGCTCTGCCATGGGCTGCTTTCATCGTTTGTAATCGGCTCAAGGCTAGTCATGATCGCCGCATAATCAGCGCCTTCTTGCGCAGCTTTCAAACGCAACGCTTGCAACAAGCTGAGCTGACGTAAATCTTGTTCAATGCTGTTGTCCTGACCGGCGCGTTCAAATACCGCGATGGCGTTTTGTGTATCACCCTGTCGTGAGAACGCCTCACCAGCGCGCAATAAAACGATTGCCTTCAGACTGCCACGCAGATCAAGCGGCGCACCTAAAACATTTGATGGAAATGATGGCGCGTCCAGTAATGCAAAAACTTGCGCAGTTTGCGTTTCTTTAACGTTCTTATCCCAAGTGCGGTATCCGGATATTGTGGCCGTGCCAACAATCAATATAACAATGGCGGCAATGATCAGCGTTCCATATTTTTTCCAGAACTCTTCGATGCGCTCATAGCGTAGGGCTTCATCAACTTCGGCTAGTAAATCTGACATTTTTGTACTCTTCGTGTGTGTTCATGAAGTTCATGTTATATCTGTCAAATATCCTCATGGCAAGCATCTAGCGAGGTTATCGGGCGATCAAGTCGAGGAAAAACTTGCATTTTTTTTCACACCCCTGTAGTTTTCATAAAAATTTACAGAGCGGGCTTTTTGCAGTATGAATTATTACTTCAGTGCGGGCGGTATGGTAAGGCCAAAGCCATCAGAGCTCAAAGAAATGACGCAGGAGCGGTTGCATGATTTGTTTGCCGAGTTAACGCAGCTCGAGGAACGCGTAGGTATAATTGATCTAGAGGGACGGCAACAGCTCTATGCGTATATGACATTGCCTCCGCCGTTAACAGATTATTTTGTAACGGGCGCGAGGCGCTTTATTGCGAAACATCTTGCTAATGCACAAAGCAGTTATTTTATCGATTACGCCGAAGCCAGGCGAAATTGGCCTACTATGAAGTCACAGAATAGCTTAAATTTTCTGAAAGCCCATTTACAAAAAATGTCGATATGTTTTGGATTTGATTGCGCGCCAACAATTGAAGTGCGCGCAATAGGCGATAAAGCCGCGGCATGTTACATCGCCTTGATTAATGCGCCAATTGGTCACATTATTGTTAATACCAGCGCATGGCAGAACAGTGATTTTGATTTAATGATGTATTACATCAATCATGAATATGCGCATGCGCTTTCACATTTGAATGGTTTGCGCGTTCCATCACAAGCCCGCGAAAGACTGTCTGATATTGTAAAGCAATCTATTCCTGAGATGTCACCTGATGATCCTTTGTTTTCTCATTACCAGAGAAATCAAATGAATATGCCGGGTCATCATCCTCGTGGATTTTATTTCTCGCTTGATAATGGACGGGAGCCATATCATCGGCAGCCGGAAGAGGAACAGGCAAGGTTTTTTGGGCATTTGATGGCGGGTGAAATGAAACACGCCGTTGATTATATTCAACAATGCGATGATCAAGGCGCGTTTTGCCGTGCGCTTTATGCTGAGTTTTCGAAAATGATGAAATTAGAAAGCGCTTCTGCACCAGCAAACGACACAAATGTATCTCAAGATACCGAGCTTGAGGGCTCAAGGGCCCATTCGATTAGGAAAAAAGCGCTCTGTCGAGGTTTAGCTCTTCTTCAGGAGCTTCATGAGAACAACATGAATCAGCCTCTTGAACCTGCAGCAAATCTCATCGGCACTATGGCATTTTTAGTGCTGTTTGATGAGCATGAGGGCAACAAAGACGCAGTAGATGATCCCAAAATTATCAATCTAGAAGCCGTCATGAAGATAGAGCGCTTATATCATGTTTTGGAACACTGGGATGCAAAATATCCAGATGCAAGAATGACAAGTGCTGCTTGGAAGGTTCTGAGTGATTTCGTTAAAGAAGCTTATCCGGACAACTCGGGCAAATCCTATCTGCTTGATCAATGGTCAAACAATGATGGGAAGTCGGCTCTGCCTCCTTATTGGCCTCATAGCAAGGCTTTCGATCATCTGGCGATTAAAACCGTGAAATATACGGCTATGAACAAAGGGACGGATGTCCTAAGATTAGCGGCTAGTCATGATCATCCTTAAGATCTCCACTTAATCGAACAGCCCATGGATGGCTTTTGATCCGCGGGGCCTTGTCCGGTGTCTGCAATTTGTTTCATCGCTTGATAGAGTTCACCAACGGTGCTCTCATCTGCCTCGTTCGGGCCTGCACTGTCCCATCTACCACGATACTGCAATTGACCATCGGCATTAAATCCAAACAAGTCAGGCGTGCAAACGGCGCCATATGCTCTGGCGATGTCTTGCGTTTCATCGATTAAATACGGAAAGCTGAAGCCGTATTTTTCAGCAAACACTTTCATATTTTCAAACGAATCGGCCGGATAATTTTCTGTATCGTTCGGCATGATCGCAACAACGCCCACGCCGATGTCCTGGAGCGCCTTGGCATCTGGAACCACACGGTCAATGATCGCCTGAACGTATGGGCAATGGTTACAAATAAACATCACAACTGTGCCCTTTTCGCCCTGAACATCAGCAAGGCTGATCTTAGCGCCATCTATATTTTTTAGTGAAAAATCAGGGGCATAAAAGGAATCGTCTTTGGTAGGAGTCTCCAGTAAGGCCATTCTTGTTTCCTCGTTTTGATAAAAGATGATATCCTAAAGATATGACTTTTCGCGTTATAAACAACCCTAATTTCAAGGCCGACACAGGATTCACGCAAGGCCAGTTTAAAAAGCTGGATGGGTTATATCTTCAGGCTGCGGCACACAAGGTTTTGACGTATCGAACTGTGACTTGTGATTTCGAAGAAAAGGTCGCCAGCTACACCTATTATAAATCTGAAGGCCAGTCACCGTATCTTCAATTTATGATTCGTCAGGTCGGGCCACGCACCATGATGTATGAAGTATGGAAAGGGCCAAGCGGTCGCATTGCCAAATCCGGCGTTTTTGATCGCGCGTTTGAAAAGTTGCAAACTGAAATCGAAGAATTGTTCAGCGCATAAAAAAAGAGCGCCAAAAATGTTCAGACGCTCTTTTATATTTTTTTAGTAGCGAACGGGATTAATGATGATCACTACCTTCGTGCTCGCCTTCATGGGCATCATCGTTTGCGTGCGCTTCCAAAGCTGCAGCATCGCAACCTGCGCTTACGTATTTTTCAAGCTCTTGCTCAATGTCAGGATGTGCCTCTTTAAGCGTATCGATAACATTATTGTCATCGGCCTGATCGCCATGAAGAACATGATAGGCCTCAAGCGCGTGTTCCGCACCAATTTCCTGATCGATGTGCATCGCATGATCATCACAGCTCATGTCTTCTGCCTGGGATGTAAGAGGAATGGAAATAAACGCTAAAGCAGCAGCGCCTAAAAGAAGTGTTTTTGTATTAAACATAATCAAAGTGTCCTTTCGACTAAGGGATTGTTCTATTTTAAGGATTTGAGCGTATATGATTTTTAAAATTTTCAAGAGCAAAAAGCGTAATGCACACAATAATACCCACACAAAACAAAGGGCCAATAAATCATATCAATCTCTCTTTTAATACCTTGACCTTTCCTGCTAATGTTTTGAACAATATACGAGTATTCATAAAAGGAATTCTGCATGACCAAAATTAAGGTACAAAACCCTGTCGTTGAAATTGATGGCGATGAGATGACGCGCATCATTTGGCAATTCATCAAAGACAAGCTGATTCTGCCTTATCTGGATATCGATCTAAAATATTACGATCTTTCGATCCAAAACCGCGACGCAACCGATGATCAAATCACGATTGATGCGGCCCATGCCATTCAGGAACACGGCGTTGGCATTAAGTGCGCGACAATCACACCCGATGAAACCCGCGTGGAGGAGTTCGGGCTGAAAAAAATGTGGAAATCGCCCAACGGGACTATCCGAAATATCCTGATCGGTACTGTGTTTCGTGAG